>CAIPBN010000654.1 GCA_903863315.1 uncultured Verrucomicrobiota bacterium
GGCATCAAGGAAAAGGTGCTCGCGGCCGCGCGCGCTGGCATCAAGCAGATCCTCCTGCCCGAACACAATCGCAAGGACTGGGCGGAAGTGCCGCCGGAAGTGCGTGCCAAGATCACGGTTCACTTCGTCCGCCGCATCAGTGAACTCCTGCCCTTGGCGTTGGTGGAAGCGAAAGTGCCGAAGCCCAGGAAAGGCGGCACCAAGTGAGTTTGTCCCTGACAGGTCGTTTCGGTGCCGCGCTCGCCTGCCTCGCCATTCTTCCGTCGCTCCTTGCGGCCGATGTCGAAACCCATCGTGCCGAAGGCCAGCGCATTGCCGCCGAGGCCCGATCGCTCGCACCGAAAACCAGCAGCACCAATGCCGCTGTGCTCAAGGTGCGCAATCATCGCGGGGTGCGATCGGAAATCCCGGTGTCGATCCGCACGTCCGTCGGGAACGGCTTGTGGCACACGGACTATGTCAGCGGCGACGGGTTGCTCTATCGTGTGCTTCGTTCACCCCACGCCCCCAGCCAATACCAGACCGGGCGCGTGAACGGAGCCGCACCGCAGCCCGCGATCAACCTGCTCGTGCCCTTTGCGGGTTCGGACTTCTGGCTCGTGGACCTCGGCCTGGATTTTTTCCACTGGCCGGAGCAGCGGCTGCTGAAGAAGGAGCAGCGGCGGGGGGAAGCCTGTTTTGTGTTGGAGAGCGCCACCTTGCGTCCCGCTCCCGGGGGCTATTCCCGCGTGGTGACCTGGCTCGACCAGGACACGCTGGGAATCGTGTGTGCGGAGGCCTACGACACGCGGGGACAACTGATGAAGGTGTTTGAACCCAAGCGCTTTCAGAAGGTCAACGGCCAGTGGCGGCTCAAGGAGATGGAGATCCGCAACGAGCAGACCGACTCGCGCACCAGCTTGATCTTCGACGTGGAAGTGCAGTGAGCCCGGGCCGGTGGTGTCTCCGGAGATGCGGCGTGAAGGCCGCGACGACACCTGCAAGACGTTGCCTCAGGCCTTCTTCACCGGCTTGGCGGGCTTGGTGTCCACCTTGGCGAAGAGGTTGATGAGGGCGATCTGGCTGGCGTTCTGGACGTATTTGTCTTTGAACTTTTCCCGCGCGCCGTTGCCGCCGCTGCCGTTGGCCACGAAGAGCGGCGAGACCAATCGCTGGCCGTCCGGGTGCAGGTCGAGGTCGGTGGCGGACTGGGCGGAAACGGTGTGGAAGGGTTCGGGCTTGTCGGCCGGCTTCCAGAACGCGCACACAGTGGCCGCGCTTTGGTGTTCGCCAAAGCCGGCGAGAGTGCCGTCGCTCAGGTAGCGAAGTCCATTGATCGGGCCGTCGGATTTGACGGTCAGCTTGAGTTCGGTGAGGGCCTTGCCGGTGGTCCAGTCGAACACCAGCACCGCCGGGGTGCCTGGACAGAACGCATTGCTCTCGGCCTTGCTCAAGCCGCCCGCGGCGAGGCGCTCGCCCTTGGCATCGAAGGCGAAGCAACGCACGCCGCCCACGTCGGCGATGAAGTCCTCCTTGCGGGTGTAGAGCAGGCGCGCATCGAGGTCGCGCACCAGTTTCCCGCTGGCGATTTCCCAGTGCTTCGCAACTCCGAACTGATCGCCGCTCACGAAGCTCTTGCCATCGGGATGCACCGCCAGCGCGTAAATGCCGCCGCAGTGACCGGCCTCTCCAGCCTTGAAGACCCGTTGCCAGACCGGGGTGGTCAGGGCGGTGCCAAACTCCTTCGCCGGCTTGCCGTCCTTGGTGCTCCAGGCGCGCACCACGCCGTCATCGCCGCCGCTCAGCAGCAGCGCGCCATCGTTCGATACCGCCAGTGCCCGGGTAATCTGGCGGTCCGCTCCCGTGATGGTGAACAGCGGTTGTGAATCTGGCTTCACGTAGTCCCAAGCGCGGATGTTGCCCTGGAAGTCAGCCGTGAAGAGCTGTTTTCCTTTCGGGTTGAAGACCAAAGCCGAGACCCAGGTGACGTGTCCGGGCAGCGTGTGCTTCTTCTCGGTCTCGAGTTCCCAGACGTGAATGATCTTGTCCAAGCCGGCGGCGGCGAGGTGCAAGCCGTCTGGACTGAAGCGGGCGCGGATTAACTGGCGTTCATTCTTGATGGTCTTGCCGAGGTGGGCCTTGGCGGGATCGAGGACCGTGGCCTTGGGGCCGGCGGGCTTGAGATCGTCCAGCACGTCGGTCGGGTCTTTGGCGGCGGCGAGCAAGGTGGGCATGGGAGGAAAGCAGTTCAGGCCAAGGCTAGTTTGATCGGCTCGCAGTCATCGCGGGCGATGGGCAGGGGCTGGCCGTTGTTCTTGTATTCGATCTTCTTCGAGTTGATGCCCAGCGCGCTGAAAATGGTGTGGAAGAGGTGGCCGACGTCGTAGCCTTCACCGTCCACGAAGGCCCCGTTCTTCGTGGTCTGGCCCACGATGTTGCCGCGCCGGATGCCCGCACCGGCCAGGGCGAGGGACCACGCGTCCGGCCAGTGGTCGCGGCCGAGGCGGGAATTGATGGTGGGCGTGCGGCCGAACTCGGACATGAGCACGACCAACACGTTGTCGAGCATCGAGCGGTCGGCGAGATCCTGGATGAGCGCGGCGAAGGGCTGGTCAACCTGCGGCACAAGCTGCTGGGACATGTTGAAGTTGTCGCCGTGCGTGTCCCAGTGGTAGCTGGTGACCTTGATAAACTGCACGCCGGCCTCCAGCAGGACGCGGGCTTGCAGCAGGTGCCGCCCGAGCGGGTGCGTGCCGTAGCGGGCGATGTCCTTGGCGGGCAGGCGGGAATTATCGAACAGCTCCTTGCGCTTCATCAACTGCATCGCCATGTCGTAGGACTGCTCGTAGGCGTCCACTTCGGATTCGCGGCGGTCGAGGCGGAAGCGGGCGTTGGCCAGTCGGCGCAGTTCGTTGCGGGCCGCGTCATCGGCGTCCGAAATGGTGTCAGGCCGTTGGATGTGGATGGGTGGCTTGCCTTCGCCCAACGCGAGCGCACCGTATTTGGCCCCGAGGAAGCCGGCTTCTTGGTAAATAAAGCCGCCGGAGCCGGGTTTGATCCAGATGTAGGGCGGCAGACCATTGGCTGGTGTGCCGAGCAGCTTCGTCACGGCCGCGCCGAGGTAGGGGTAGTTCACGCCGCGATTGGCGGGATCACCGCGCTGGATGCGGGCCACGCCGGTGGAGTGGTTCGGATCCTTGGTGCACATCGAGCGCACGACCGTGAGGTGGTGCATGAGCTTGGCGCTATGCGGCATCAACTCGCTGATGTGGACGCCCGGCACGCTGGTGGGGATGCTGCGGAACGGCCCGCCGAACTCGGAATCCGGCTTGGGGTCCCAGCTCTCGAACTGGCTCATGCCGCCATCCAGCCAGATGAAAATCACCTGCCGGTTTTGCTTCTTCATCTCCGCCGCGACCGTCTGCTGCATCAGGCTGGAAAGCCCGCACGCCCCTACGGCGGCGGTGCCGGCCAGGGTGCCCAGCATTTGTCGTCGTGAGAGGGCGTGTTCGGCGGAACCGCATTCATACCAGCGTTTCATGGTGTCAGTGGGGAAAGTGGTGCTGCCGTTCAGTGAATCATCCGGAACTCCGCCGAGGCGAGCAGCGCCCAGGCCAGCTCGCCCAGCGCGGTCTCGGGACGGGAGGTGTTCTTGGCCAGATAGCTCTCCACCTCGGCAATTTCCGCCGGCTCCGGTGGGCGGGTGAGCACGGTGATATACAATTCGTCCGCAATCGCGGCGGGGGTTTTGAGCTTGGCCAGCCGCGCCGTGAGGTTGTTGTCGCGCGGTTTTAGCCAGTCCAGCACGAGGCGTTCGTTCATCAGGAAGAGCGCGTGGGACATGCTGGGGGCGAATTCGACTTCCGGTTCGCCGGGCGGGTTGGCAAACGTTGCGACGAAGAGGGCCAGCGCGTCCACCACGTTGCCGGGCGGCTGCTTGAGCTTGCCGTTCAAGTAAGCCTTCACGTTGAAGCCCTTAGCGGACTTGGTGGCACCGTCTTCCTCGGTGTCGTCTGCGGCTGCCGGAGCTGCGGCGGCGGGCGTCTCGCTGGGGGTTTTGGGCAGCCAATCCGCTGCGCCCGTGGCCAGCATCGTGGCGCGGGCCACCTGTTCAGCGGAGAGCGATTTCAGATTGGCGACGCGATAGGTCTCGGGCTTGAGCTGGGCAAGGTCCGCGCCCTTCGGAGCCCGGCTGGCGCGCTGGTAGGTTTCGCTCAAGGCGATCTCGCGGAGGAGCCATTTTACGTCGAACTTGTGCGCGATGAACTCGCGGGCAAGCTGGTTCAGCAGCTCCGGGTGGGAGGGCGGGTTTTCCTTGTGCATCATGTCCAGCGGGTGGACCAGGCCGCGGCCCATGAGCTGGAACCAGAAGCGGTTGACGCTGGTGTGGGCGAAGCGTTCGTTGGCCTCCGAGGCGAGCTCCTTTGCGAGCAGTGGGCGGCTGCGGAACTTGGGCACGCCGGGGTTGCCGTTCTTCGCGGGCATCACCTCGTATTCCTCGCCTTTGGGGAAGGTGGGCACGGGGATTTCCTTGCCGCCGGGGAGGCGCGGGCCGGTGACTTCATTGGTCTTCCGGAACACGGACTTGAACTCGACCCGGTTCGTGGCCACGCCTTCGGCCAGCAGGGTGACTTTGGCGACCTTGTCCTCTTTCAGGGAGCTTTGGGCCAGAAACGCATAGATGCCGTAGAAGCTGCCCTGAGTGAAGTCATCGACTGTCGGATGGTCGTGGCACTGCGCGCACTGGAGATTCATGCCGAGGAAGAGGCGGGCGATGTCGTGGGTGGCCTTCTCCTGGTCGAACTTTTCGGCGTCCGCCAGAAACTTGGCAGCGGGGGTGACCTTGGGGTCGCCTTCGAGGAGAATGAGATCGTGGACGAGCGCGTTCCACGGGCGGTTGGCGGCGAACTGGGCGCGGAGCCACTCGCGCCACTTGGCTTCGGGCACTTTGCCCCCGCCGCGCCGCTCCAGCAGCATCACCGTGATGGCGTCCTCCATGCGCTGGGGAAATTGCGGGCTGGCCAGCAGCCGGTCGATGAGCTGGGCGCGCTTCTGCGGGTTCTTGTCCGCCAGAAAGGCGCGCGTCTCGGCGGGCGTCGGGATGCTACCGGTGAAGTCCAGCCAGGCGCGGCGCAGAAATTCCCCGTCCGAGGCCAGGGGGGCGAGCGTGCCGCCCGCCTTCTGGGCGATGTGGCGGTCAATTTCCGAGGAAAGCGACGCCGCGGCGCACGTCAACGGAAGCAACAGCAACGCGGCCAGACGAGGCAGAAAGGATGAGCGAGTGGACACGGTTTGTAAGATTGCGAGTTGCCGGACGCCATTCCGACGCATGGGGGTAGGGTGGTATTGGAAGTAAGTCGGCTCGTCTTGCCCAAGGCGGCTGGCTCACCCCACGAGGCGGCTGGCGATCAGCACCAGCACCAGTCCCAGCACGGAGACAATGGTTTCCAGCACGGTCCAGGTCTTGAGCGTCTGCTCGACCGTGAGGTTGAAGTATTCCTTCACGAACCAGAACCCTCCGTCGTTGAGGTGGGAGAGGATGACCGAACCGGCACCCATCGCCACGACCAGCAATTCCTTGTTCACCGGCGAGCTGGCCGCGATGGGGGCCATGATGGCGCTGGCCAAAGTGATGGCCACCGTTGCCGAACCGACGGCGATGCGGATGGCTGCCGCGACGAGCCAGCCGAGCAGCAACGGCGAGAGCTGCATGGTCTTGGCCAGGTCGGAAATGGCGTCGTCCACGCCGCTCACGTCCAGCACCTTGCCGAAGCCGCCGCCCGCGCCGACCACAAGGAAGATGGTCGCGCAAGGCCCCACGCAATCATCCGTGAACTTGAGCAGTTGGGTCCGGTTGAAACCGCATTGCGAGCCGAACGACCACAAGGCCAGCAGCACCGCGAGGAGCATCGCCACCAGCGGCGAGCCGAGGAAGTCGGCCCATTCGCGAAAGGCGTCCCCCTTGGGCAGCGTCACGTCCGCAATGGTCGCCCCGAGCATCAGCAACACCGGCAGCGTGATGGTGAA
The DNA here is from genome assembly GCA_903863315.1 of uncultured Verrucomicrobiota bacterium. Classification (GTDB taxonomy): domain Bacteria; phylum Verrucomicrobiota; class Verrucomicrobiia; order Limisphaerales; family SXTU01; genus SXTU01. The sequence goes on from CAIPBN010000654.1 coordinate 6,007, forward strand.
CAGGGTGATGGCGAAGCCGGGCCGCCGCGACCGGGTGGAGTTCTCCTGGCACAGCTTCTCCCCGATGCCGCCGAGCGGCACCTGCATGCGGTGGGCGATCAGCTTGGCAAACATTGGTCCCGCCACCGCAGCACATGGCAGGCCGATGACGAGCGACCAGACGATGGTCTTGCCCACGTCCGCGCCCACTTTCTCGATGGCCACCATCGGCCCCGGATGCGGCGGCACCAGCCCGTGGGAGGTGGCCAGACCGGCGATGACTGGAATGCCCAAGTAGAGCAGGGGCAGCTTGGTTTCTCGCGCCAGCGTGAAGACAATGGGAATCAGCAAAACCACGCCCACGCCGAAAAACACCGGCAGCCCGACGATGAACGAGACGAACATGAGGGTCCAATGCAGACGCTTTTCGCCAAAGGCGGCGATGAAGGTCTTGGCCACGACCTCCGCGCCGCCGGACTCCGCCAGCAGCTTGCCCAGCATGGTGCCGAGCCCGACGACCACGGCGATGAAGCCCAAGGTGCCGCCCACGCCTTCCTGAAACGCCTTGGCGATGTCGAGCAGGCGCACGCCGGAGCACAGGCCGACGAACAGCGAGGCCAGCACCAGTGCGATGAAGGCGTTCACTTTCCACCGCGCCACCAGAAAGATGAGCAGCCCCACGGCCAGCGCGGCGCAGGCGAGGAGCGTGGTTTGCGGGCTCAGTCCGAGCAGCGGGATCATGCGTTGGTGTTGGATGTTCGAGGAACCCGGTGATTACAGCCCGGCAGGATGGACGAGGCAATGGTGATTCGGGGAAAAGTCAGGCAAGGGCAGGGCAGGGCGTCGCCGATGCCGTGCGCTTGTGCAAGAACCAGGGCGGCACATTTCCACCAAAGCCAAACGCCATCCGGGGTGTGGATGGCGTTTGGCGCGAGTTGAAGTTTTGGCTAGCTGGCCGCCACGGCACCCTCGGTGGAGTTCGGGGCGCTCTGGGTGAAGGTCAGCTTGCCGTCGGCGGCTGAAACCTGGACGGGTTCGCCGGGGTTCAAGTTGCCGCGCAGGAGTTCCTCGGCCAGGGGATCTTCGAGATGTTTCTCGACGCTGCGGCGCATGGGGCGCGCGCCGTATTGCGGATCAAAGCCTTTCTCCACGAGGAAGTCGGTGGCCTTGTCATCCAGCACCAGTTGGATGTTCTTGTGCTTGAGGCGTTCCATGACCTTGTTGACCTCGAGGCCGAGAATGGTGATGAGGTCAGGCTTGGCGAGCTGCCGGAAGACGATGACGTCGTCGAGGCGGTTGAGGAACTCGGGGCGGAACGACTTCTTGGCCTCGTCGAGCGTCTTCTCCCGCATCTTCTCGTAGTTCGTGTCGTCCTTCGCCGCGCCGAAGCCGATGACGTTGTTCTTCTTCAACGTTTCTGAGCCGACGTTCGAGGTGAGGAGAATGATAGTGTTGCGGAAGTCCACCACGCGGCCGGTGTTGTCGGTGAGTTTGCCCTCTTCCAGAATCTGGAGGAGCATGTTCATCGCGTCGGGGTGCGCCTTCTCAATCTCGTCGAAGAGGACGACACAATAGGGCTTGCGCCGCACCTGCTCGGTGAGCTGGCCGCCTTCCTCGTAACCCACGTAGCCCGGAGGCGCGCCGATGAGCCGCGAGACGGCGTGCTTCTCCATGTATTCGCTCATGTCGAGCTGGATGAGCGACTTGGAGTCGCCGAACATCTGCTCGGCCAGGGTCTTGGCGAGGAGCGTTTTGCCCACGCCCGTCGGACCCAGGAGCGCAAATGTGCCGATGGGGCGCTTCGGATCCTTCAAGTCTGCGCGGGAGCGGCGCAGCGCCTTGGCCATGGCCAGCACGGCGTCGGTCTGGCCGATGACCACCTTGGCGAGCACGTTCTCGACCTCGAGCAGGCGCGCGGTCTCGTCCTTCTCCATCCGTTTGAGCGGGATGCCCGTCCACTTGGACACGACGTGGAGGATTTCATCCTCGTCCACCTTGACCCGCTTCTCTTCCTTGGACTCGCGCCAGGATTTGAGCGTGGCCTCGAGCTTTTCCTTCGCCTGCTTTTCCTGATCGCGGAAGGAGGCGGCGCCTTCGAAGTCCTGATCCTTGATCGCGCGTTCCTTGCGATTCTTGAGCTCTTCGATGGCGGCCTCGAGATCCTTCAAGTCCGGCGGGCGGGTCATGGCTCCGATGCGGGCACGGGAACCGGCCTCATCCATCACGTCAATGGCCTTGTCCGGCAGGAACCGGCCGGTGATATAGCGGTCGGAGAGCTTCACGGAGGCCTCGACGGCGGCGTCCGTGATCTCGGCGCGGTGATGCTCCTCATACTTGGTGCGCAGCCCCTTGAGAATCGTGATGGCATCCTCGATGGAAGGCGGCTCCACCTTTACGGACTGGAAGCGGCGTTCCAAGGCCCCGTCCTTCTCGATGTATTTGCGGTATTCGTTCAGCGTGGTTGCACCGATGCACTGCATCTCGCCGCGGGACAGGGCGGGTTTGATGATGTTGCTGGCATCCATCGTGCCTTCGGCGCTGCCGGCCCCGACGATGGTGTGCATCTCGTCGATGAAGAGGATGATGTTCTTGTTCTTTCGGATCTCGTCCATCACGGCCTTGATGCGTTCCTCGAACTGGCCGCGATACTTGGTGCCCGCGACCATCAGCGCCAAGTCCAGCACGATGACTCGCTTGTCGCGGAGAATCTCCGGCACGTTGCCTTTCACGACCTCCTGAGCGAGGCCTTCGACGATGGCCGTCTTGCCCACGCCCGCCTCGCCGAGCAGCACGGGGTTGTTCTTCGTGCGGCGGCAGAGAATCTGGATCACGCGCTCGATTTCGGTCTTGCGCCCGATCACCGGGTCCATGTCGCCTTTGCGGGCGATCTCGGTGAGGTCGCGGCCGAAGGCTTTCAAGGCGGGCGTCTTGCTCTCGCCCTTCTTTTCGCCTTCCTTCTTTTCGCCTTCGCCGCCGCCGGCGGTTTCCTCGCCCTGATTCTGGAAGTTGGGATCGAGCTCCTTGAGGATCTCCTGCCGGACCAGCTCGATGTCGATGTCCAGGCTCTTGAGGACCTTCGCGGCGACGCCATCACCCTCACGCAACAGGCCGAGGAGGATGTGCTCGGTGCCGACGTAGGTGTGGTTGAGCGCCTTGGCCTCCTTGGAGGCGAGGGAGAGCACCTTTTTCACCCGGGGCGTGTAAGGAATGTTGCCCACCTGCTTCTGGTCCGGGCCGGTGCCGACCTGTTTCTCCACCTCCATGCGCACGGTTTCCAGATCGAGGCCCATCTTCTGGAGGACGTTCACGGCGACGCCCTGGCCGAGCTTGATCAGGCCCAGCAGCAAATGCTCCGTGCCAACGAAATTATGGTTGAACCGGTCCGCTTCCTTCCGCGCGAGGGCCAGCACTTGCTGTGCGCGCGGGGTGAAATTGCTCATGGCTTCGTCGCTCATGGGTTGAAATTGCAGCGGTAAAGTTTCTTTGTCCAGTATTCCCATCGGATGACCGATCTGGTGGTCGAATCCCCGGCCGGGCAATGCTCACGGTTGGGAGGCTTGCAAACATTGCCGCCGTGAGTCGGCGGGGCAGGTTTTGCTTTCCATCATCTTGCTCCGCAGATACAACCATCCGTGAAGTCACGCGCGACAAACACCGCTCATTGCGGGGCAAACACCCGGTTTCGCGCCTGACTGTCGAACCATCGCATGAAAATCGGCATCATTGGACTTGGCTACGTCGGACTTCCTCTATCCCTGCAATTCGCCCGCTCCGGCGTGGAGGTCACCGGCCTCGACGTTGATGACCGGAAGGTCGTCGCGCTGAATGCGGGCAAGAGCTACATCGAACACATCCCGGCGGCGGCGATTCAGGAGCAGGTCAACGCCAAGCGCTTCCGCGCGACCGCGGACTTCTCCGCCATCAAGAAGCTCGACGCCGTCATCATCTGCGTCCCGACTCCGCTCAACAAAAACCGCGAACCCGACATCAGCTACATCATCAAGTCCGGCGAGGCCATCCTGCCGCACGTCCACAAGGGTCTGCTCGTGGTGCTCGAATCCACGACTTATCCCGGCACGACGGATGAGGACTTGCGCGCCGTGCTCGAGCGCAACGGCATGAAGGCGGGCGTGGACTTCAACCTCGCCTTTTCCCCCGAGCGCGAAGATCCCGGTAACCCCAACAGCATCGTTGCGCAGATCCCCAAAGTCGTCGGCGGCCTTACGCCGGCCTGCTTGCAGCGCGCGGTCGAGCTTTACGGCAAGGCCATCAAGACCATCGTGCCGGTCTCTTCCTGCCGTGCCGCCGAGGCGACCAAGCTGCTCGAGAACATCTTCCGCGGCGTGAACATCGCGCTGGTGAACGAACTCAAGCAGGTCTATGCCGCGATGGGCATTGATGTGTGGGAGGTCATCAATGCGGCGAAGACCAAACCGTTCGGCTACATGGCTTTCTATCCCGGCCCCGGTCTTGGCGGGCATTGCATCCCGATTGATCCATTCTACCTCACGTGGAAGGCACGCGAGTATGGGCAGAACACCAAGTTCATCGAGCTGGCCGGCGAGGTGAACACCGCCATGCCGATGTATGTGGTGCATCGTCTGCAAGAGGCGCTCAACTCGAAGAAAAAATCCCTCAACGGCAGCAAGGTTCTCATCGTTGGCCTGGCCTACAAGGCGAACGTAGACGACGACCGCGAGTCGCCCAGCTACGTGCTGCTCGACCTCTTCAAGGAGCGCGGCGCGAAGGTCGCCTACTACGATCCGCATGTGCCCGTCATTCGCCCCAGCCGCGAGCATGGTCACTGGGCCGGCACCAAGTCCGTGCCGTGGACCAAGAAGAGCATCGGCAGCTACGATGCCGTGGTCATCTCCACGAACCACAAAAAGACCAACAATCAGGATATCGCCGATTGGGCGCAGCTTGTGGTGGACACCCGCAACGCCATGGCGGACGTGAAGGTGAAGGCTGGGAAAGTGTGGAAGGCCTGATCCCCTTACGCATTACGCATTGCGTTTTATCGCCCGACCCAACTGCGTGATTCGTAACTGCGTAAAACATAACTCCCCATGAGTGCCTACGAAACCCTCCGTGCCGAGCTGAAGAAATCCTCGCGCACCTGGCTGGTCACCGGGGCCGCCGGCTTCATCGGTTCCAACCTCGTCGAGGCACTGCTCAAGCTCGACCAGCGCGTCGTCGGCCTCGACAACTTCGCTACTGGCCACCGCAAGAACCTTAATCAACTGAAGGACCTCGTCACCGCCAGCCAGTGGGAACGCTTCCGCTTCCTTGATGCCGATCTGCGCGTCAGCCATCTGTGTCACGAGGCCTGCACCGGCGTGGACTACGTTCTACACCAGGGGGCGCTCGGCTCCGTGCCGCGCTCCGTGGCCGACCCAGTGACCAGCAACGAGGCCAACGTCCTCGGCTTCCTGAACATCATGCTCGCCGCGCGCGACGCGAAGGTGAAGCGCCTCGTGTATGCCTCCAGCAGCAGCGTCTATGGCGACCACCCGGACTTGCCCAAAGTCGAAGACAGAATCGGCAATGTCCTCTCGCCCTACGCGGCGACCAAGAAGTTCAACGAGATTTACGCCGACGTCTTCGCGCGCACCTACGGCTTCAAGGCCATCGGCCTGCGCTACTTCAACGTCTTCGGCCCACGCCAGGACCCCGACGGTGCCTACGCCGCCGTCATGCCCAAGTGGGTCGCCTCGCTGCTGAAGAAAGAACCCGTCTTCATCAACGGCGACGGCGAGACCAGCCGCGACTTCTGCTTCGTGGAAAACGTCGTGCAGGCCAACCTCCTCGCCGCCACCACGCAGAACGAGGACGCGCTGAACCAGGCCTACAACATCGCTGTGGGCGACCGCACCACGCTCAACGACCTCTACCGCGCCATCCACGACGGCCTGCGCCGGCGCAATCCCGCGCTCCCCGAGCAGAAGCCCACCTACCGCGACTTCCGCGTGGGCGACGTGCGCCATTCGCTCGCGAACGTGGACAAGGCTCGTCGCCTCCTCGGCTACGCGCCGACGCACACGATGCCACAGGGCCTCGAACTCGCGCTGGACTGGTATGTGGCGAATGTGGGTTAATCCCTGCGAATCACCAACGCGCTGCCTCGTCATCACCCCATGAACCTCGCCGACTTCAACGACGCCCAACGCCAGGCCCTGCTCGATTTGACCATGCTGGCCATGTATGCGGACGGCAACCTCGCCGCCGTCGAGGACGAGCAAGTCGGCCGCCTCCTCACTGCGCTCGGCTGCGACACCGACTATGACCGCGCCAAGCATTACGACGCCTCCATCTCGCGCATCAGCCGGCACTCGACCACGACGGACGCCGCGCGCGCCCACGCGAGCCAGTTGGCGAGACTGTTCACCTCGCCGGAGCACCGCCGCCAAGTGCTCGACGTGCTCGACGACGTGGTGACAAGCGACCGCAGCATCGCCGCGAAGGAGTGTGGCTTCCTGGATGTCGTCCGCGAGGCGCTGCAGATGCCGTGAATGGACTTTCACTTTCGACCGCCCCTCTCATTAGCGCCCGGCTTCAGTCGGGTGATTATCGGGGTGACATCTGCGGAGACTGTTTCAACGGTTTCCGTTTCGTGGGTCGAAGATGCTCCGGGAAGCCGTTGAAGCGGCTTCCCTCCTTGCTCCGACCTGACATCGGGCTGAAACCCGGTGTTAATGAAAGGTGCGCTAGACTTGAATCTCGCCTCGCTTCGTTCAGCCTCTCCGCGACATGACCGCCCCTGAACCGCACGTCAACGAACTCGCCGACTACGAGCGCGTCATCCGCCCGAAGAAAGGCCTCGTGGCCGTGGACTTCGACGAGTTGTGGCGCTACCGCGAGCTCTTCTGGTTCCTCGCCTGGCGCGACATCCTTGTGCGCTACAAGCAGGCCGTGCTCGGCGTCGCGTGGGCCGTGCTCAAGCCCTTCCTCACCATGGTCGTGTTCACCATCGTCTTCGGGAAGCTCGCGGGCTTCTCGGAGAAGAAGGGGATGAACTTCGAGACCTACGCCGTGCTGACGCTGGCCGGGCTGCTCCCCTGGCAGTTCTTCGCCAACGCGATGGCCGAGAGCAGCAACTCGCTCGTCGGCTCGTCGAACATGATTTCCAAAATCTACTTCCCGCGCCTCATCATCCCGGCCAGCGCGGTCATCAGCGGCGCGGTGGACTTCGCCATCGGGCTGGTAATTTTGTTCGGCGTGATGATTTGGGCGGGTGTGAGTTGGCAGCTTCACTTGCTCCTGCTGCCGGTGTTCTTCCTCGTGGCGTTCGCCGCCGCGTTTGCCATCGGCCTCTGGCTCTCGGCGTTGAACGTGAAGTATCGCGACGTGAAATACATCGTGCCGTTCATCGTGCAAATGGGCCTCTACGCCAGCCCGGTGGCCTTCCCGTCCAGCCTCGTGCGCGAAAAGTTCGGCGACACGGTGTTCTTCCTCTTCAGTCTGAACCCGATGGTCGGGGTGATTGACGGCTTCCGCTGGTGCGTGCTGGGCGGGGCGTTCGAGCCGTATTGGCCGGGCTTCGGGGTGAGCATCGCGGTCATCGCCGCGCTGCTGGTCAGCGGCGCGCTCTACTTCCGCGGTGCGGAGAAGACGTTTGCGGATGTCATCTAGCCGCGAAAGGGCACAAAGAACACAGAGATGAAAATGACTTTCCTCCTCGTGCCAACGACAGGTCGAGCGTTGCTGGCTTCCACCAATAGTTTTTCTTTGCGCTGCTTTGCGCTCTTTTGCGGCTAAAAATCTTCGCAGCCCATGGCCAAGCCCATCATCAGCGTTCGCGGCATCTCCAAGCAGTATCGGCTCGGCGCGGCCAAGTCGCAGGACACCTTGCGCGACCAGCTCATGCACTGGGCGAAGAGCCTGGGCAAGGAGCAGGCGGACGCGAGTGAATCGTTCTGGGCGCTGCGCGACGTGTGCTTCGATGTGAAGCCCGGTGAGGTCATCGGCGTCATCGGGCGCAATGGCGCGGGCAAGTCCACGCTGCTCAAAGTCCTCAGCCAGATTACCGAGCCGACCGAAGGCGAAATTTACCTGCGCGGGCGGCTTGCCTCGCTGCTCGAAGTCGGCACGGGCTTCCATCAGGAACTCACCGGCCGCGAGAACATCTTCCTCAACGGCGTCATCCTCGGCATGACGCAGGCGGAGGTGCGCGCGAAGTTCGACGAGATTGTCGAGTTTGCCGAGGTCGGCAAGTTCCTCGACACGCCGGTGAAGCGCTATTCCTCTGGCATGTATGTGCTCCTGGCCTTCGCCGTCGCGGCGCATCTGGAACCGGAAATTCTCGTGGTGGATGAGGTGCTCGCCGTCGGCGACGCCGCCTTCCAGAACAAGTGCCTCGGCAAGATGCAGGACGTGGCGAAGAACCGCGGACGCACCGTCCTCTTTGTCAGCCACAACATGGCCGCCGTGCAGGCGCTCTGCGGCCGCATCATCCACATGGGTGGCGGCCGCGTGCTGGGCGATGGCGACCCTGACACGCAGATCGGCGCGTATCTTGGCGAGGTCAAGAAGCCCCACACCGGCATTGCCGTGCCGCTGGGCAAGATCATCGAGTGCCGGCAACTGGAGTTCAGTCCCAACCCCATTGTCAGCGGGCAACCGTTGGAGTTCACGCTCGAACTCGGTGCGAAGCAGCGCACGCAGCTAATCGACTGCGCCATCCTGATTTACAGCGTCTATGGCCAGCGCGTGGCAATCCTCGACCTGCGCACGACCAGCGGCCAGTTCACCATCGCACCGGACCAGCCGTTCCGCTGCACGGGCCGCATCAAGCACTTCCCGCTCGTCGAGGGTGACTACCGCGTTGGCCTCTTCATGAACTGCTCCGAGTATTACAGCGATTACCACGACCTTGCTTCGCTGACCGTAAGCGCCGCGACCAAGGAAGGCGAGCTGGCCCCCTACGCCGCGCACTTCCGCGGGCTGGTGGAGCTGGAATACGAACTGAAGTTCTGACCTTCGCAGGAGACGACGTCAGGGGTTTCCGATGTCCTCGCTGAAACAAGTTGGATGCCTCACGTCGGTTCCTATATCTCTCCGTGCTGCGCGGGTTGGACACCAGCCCGGCCTTCGGTGCATCATCCGCGCCCTGAACTTCGACTAGAACGTGGCCGCTGAACCGCCCAACCCGTCGTTCGTCCAACGCCTCCTCACCCGGCTGGCGGACGCGGTGTATTCGCACCCACGCGTGTTCTTTTATCCGCAGGTGGTGCTGTTCGCCGTGTGCCTGCTTTACACGGTGCGGCATCTGGAGTTCAGCACGAGCCGCAACGACCTCGTCGGCTCGGACAAGAAGTATCACCAGAACTTCCTCGCCTTCAAAAAGGAGTTCCCCGGCCAGGACGACCTCGTGGTCATCGTCGAGAGTGACCGGCAGGACAAGAACCGGCAGTTCGTCGAGCGGCTTGGCGCGAAGCTGGAGGCGGAGACGAACCTCTTCACGGACGTTTTCTACAAGGGCGACCTCAAGCTGATGGGCAGCAAGGCGCTGCTATTCGTGCCGCAGGCGGACCTCGTGGAGTTGCAGAAGAAGGTGAAGGACTACCAGCCGTTCATCAAAAACTTCTCGCAGGCGACGAACCTCGTTTCGTTGTTCACCATCCTGAACCGGCAGTTCCGCACCGCGAAGCAGGAGGCGAACGCGGAGAATGAGTCCATGCTCGGCGCGCTGCCGGCGCTGGAGCGCATCGTGAACGAGGCTCGGGAGGGCTTGCAGCGGCCCGGGAAGGCGCCGTCGCCGGGCGTGAGCGCGCTCTTCGGCGGCGGGCCGGAGGCGGAGCGAGAGATGTATATCACCTTCGGCGGCGGGCGGCTGTATCTCGTCACCGCGCATGCAAAGAACGAGGCGCTGGTCGGCGACGCGGTGGAGCGATTACGCGTGCTGGTGGAGGAGACGAAGCGCGAGGTGCCCGGTGTGAGCGTGGGCGTCACGGGCGAGCCGGTGCTGGAGTTCGACGAGATGGCGCAGTCGCAGGTGGACACGACGGTGGCGACCATCGTGTCGCTGGTGCTGGTGCTCATCATCTTCATCTACGGTTACGCGGAGTCGGGCCGCCCGCTGAAGGCCAACGCGGTGCTGGTGGTCGGGCTGGTCTACACGATGGGCTTTACGACGCTGACGGTCGGACACCTGAACATCCTGACCATCACGTTCGCGCCGATGCTGATTGGGCTGGCGATTGACTTTGGCGCGCATCTGGTTGCGCGGTTCGAGGAGGAGTTGCGGCACGGCAAGTCCGAGCGCGAGGCCATCATGCTGGCGATGGTCAACACGGGCCAAGGCATCTTCACCGGTGCAGCCACGACGGCGGGGGCGTTCTTTGCGATGGGCATCACGAACTTCAAGGGCATCCAAGAGATGGGCATCATTGCGGGTGGCGGCCTGCTGATCTGCCTCGTGCCGATGATGACGCTGTTGCCGGTGCTGCTGTTGCGTGGGAAGCAGAACATCATTGACCACGTCGCGCCGCCGGTGGACCGCCGGGAGCGCATTGAGCGCATCTGGTTGAACCGGCCTGCCGCAGTGCTCGTCGTGACGGCGGTGCTGTGTGTGTTGAGCGTGGCGCGGTTCGGCAAGGTTCACTTCGATTACAACCTGCTGAACATGCAGTCTGCGGGACTGCCGGCGGTGGTCTTCGAGCACAAGCTCATCAATACGGCATCGAACTCGGTCCTGTTCGGTGCGGTGGTGGCGACGAACTTGCAGCAGGCCGCGCAACTGGAGCAGAAGCTGACAAACCTCACGACAGTGGCGAACGTGCGGTCCATGAGCCAGTTCCTTGCTGAGGATGCGACTCCCAAGCTCGCGCTCATCCGGCAGGTTAAGGCGGACGCTGGCGCGGTGCAGTTTGCGAAGCTCGACCTACAGCCGGCCAATGTGCCGGAGTTGTTGCAGGTGCTGTTCTCTTTTCAAGGCTTCGTCGGCGCGGCCGAGAACGTGGTGAAAACGGAAGGTGACGCGAAGCTGGCGGGGCAGTTCAAGTCGCTCAAGGAGGCCGTGCAGGCGTGGCGCAATGTGCTCGTGGCCGCGCCGCCAGCGCAGGCGGCGGCGCAGACGGCGCAATATCAGCAGGCGTTACTTGATGACTTGCAGGACACGTTCACGACTTTGGCGAGTCAGGAGGCAAGCGCGCTGCGGGCGGAGGATTTGCCGGCTCCGCTGCGCAATCGTTTCATTGGTGTGACCGGGAAGTATTTGCTGCAAGTTTTCCCGAAGTCCGACGTATGGCAGCGCGAGCCGCAGGAGGCCTTCGTGAAGGAGCTCCGCTCCGTGGATCCGAACGTGACCGGCACGCCGGTGCAGCTCCTCGAATACACGACCTTGCTCAAGGACAGCTACATCGAGGCCGCATGGTATGCGACCGCCGCCATCGCGCTGATGGTGTTCCTGCACTTCCGGTCGCTCGTGTGCGTGGTCCTATCACTGCTGCCGGTGGCCATCGGGACAGTGTGGATGGTCGGCTTCATGGGCTGGTTCGGTATTCCCTTCAACCCGGCGAACATCATGACGCTGCCGCTGGTTGTTGGTATCGGCGTCACGAACGGCATCCACATCCTGAACCGCTTCGGCGAGGAGAAGAATCCGTCCATCCTCGCGCGTAGCACCGGTCTCGCCGTGCTGGTGTCCGGTCTGACGACCATTGCGGGCTTCGGCAGCCTCATCCTCGCGAAGCACCAAGGCATTGAGAGCCTTGGCTACGTCATGGCGGTGGGCACGGTGACCTGCATGGCGGCGGCGCTGACATTCCTGCCGGCGGTGCTGCAACTGCTCCTGAAGGCCGGCTGGAGAAAAGAAAAGGCCCAGTGACAAGAATGCACTCTCGCCACCGGGCCTTGAGGAACCGAGGTCAAAAGGAACCTCAATCAACTGCCAGATAGGTTACTATCAGTGATTAGAATGTCAATTCCAGAGTTTTTACTGAGAAGTCAGCTTTCGTTACCGTTATCCTTGTGGCTCATACAGAAAACGAACAAACCCTCTGTGTTGGCCGCCGACCTTGACCCGCACAACAGCTCTCCTACCATCACTCCCGCTTGATTTTTCGTGTCATCAAACCTTTAGAGCGGGCCTTGGGGATGCTTTGCCTGCTCTTTGGCATCGGATTTGAGTCGCGTGGCCTCTTCGCATCTGAATGGAGTGCTGGTCCATTTGCGCACGAGTTTTCCCTTACTTTGGGTGCCGGGACGCGCACGGAATGGCTGGGCCCGATCTACTATCACGAAGCCGCCGAGGAGCAGATCACATGGGCGGTTCCGCCTTTCTTTTCGCGGTTGGTCAATCCCGGGGTGGATACGGAGGAATATGACATCCTCTATCCGCTAGTGACCTACGATCGCTTCGGTGCGGAATACAATTGGCAGCTCTTTCAACTGCTGTCCTTCTCCGGCGGACAGACGCAGGACGAGCAGAAGTCGGACAAGTTCACCGTCTTCCCCTTCTACTTCCAGCGCCGCTCGGCCGATCCGGCGCAGAATTACACGGCGCTCCTGCCGTTTTGGGGCACGCTCAAGGATCGCCTGTTGCGCGATGAGATTCGGGTTCGCCTGTTCCCCGTCTATTCGCGCACGGAGAAGAAGGATGTGGTCACGCAAAACTTCCTGTTCCCCTTTCTTCATCTGCGGCAGGGCAACCAGCTCGACGGCTGGCAGTTCTGGCCGCTCATGGGCCACGAGCATCGCGAGCCGTTCGCCACCACGAACTATCTCGGCCTCGAACAGCTTGTGCCCGGCCATGATAAGCTGTTCATCGCGTGGCCGTTCTTTTTCAACAACCACACTGCGGTGGGCACGACGAATCCCGTTCACCAGCAGGCCTTGCTTCCGCTTTACAGCCACCATCGTTCGCCCCAACGCGACTCCTCCACCTATCTCTGGCCGTTCTTCACCTATACTGATGACCGCGAGCGGAAATATCAGGAATGGGGCGTGCCTTGGCCGCTCGTGGCGTTCGCCCGCGGCGAGGGCAAGCACATGAACCGCGTCTGGCCGTTCTACAGCCACGCCACCAACTCGATTCTCACGAGCGACTTCGTGCTCTGGCCGGTTTACAAATACAACCGCGCCCAGGCCGCGCCGCTGGACCGGGAACGCACCCGCTGGCTGATTTTCCTCTACAGCCAGACCGTCGAGCGGAACACGGCGACCGGCCAGGCCAAGACGCGCACCGATCTGTGGCCGTTCTTCACCCGTCAGCAGGAGCTGGATGGGCGTGAGCGATTCCAGGTGCTCGCCCTGCTGGAGCCGTTGGTGCCCGGCAACAAGTCCATCGAGCGCAACTGGTCTCCCGTTTGGTCGGTCTTCCGTCACGAGCGGAATCCCCGCACAGGAGCGGAAAGCCGCTCGCTGTTGTGGAACCTGTGGCGCGAGGATGCCAGCCCCACCAACTCCCACGCCTCCTTCTTCTTCGGCATCGCCAAGCGCGATCGCGACGGAGACGGCGTGAAATGGCGGTGGTTTGACTGGAGCAGGCCAGCGACTGGTGAGGCACCGCCGGCGGCGAAGTAACGGCCTCATCATAGCGGTATCCAGAATGCGATCGTGGGCCGGAGAACTGCTTCATGCTCGTAATTCTGAGCCTGAACCTGATCCTTTCCGCCCATGAAGCTCCTGTTCGTATCGAACCTGTTTCCGGACGCCACCGCGCCCGGGCAGGGCCAGATCAACGCCACGGTGCTGCATCAGCTCGCGCGGCACTGCGAGATCCGCGTCATCGCTCCGCGTCCCGTGCTGCCTTTCAAGAGCTGGCGGGGCTGCACGCCACGGGAGCAGGATCGCATCTTTCAGCCTCGTTACATCCGCACCTTTTACATCCCGAAATTTGGCGGTCCATGGAACCACCGCCTCATGGCCCGCGCGCTCCGCGAACCGGTGCGGCTCATGCGCGCGGATTTTCCGTTCGACGTCGTCCTCGGTGCGTGGGTTTATCCCGACGCTTGTGCGCTGGATCTGTTGGGTGCTGAGTTGCAGGCCCCGCTCGTTGCCATTGCGCAGGGCACGGATGTCCACAGCTACCTGCAAATGCCACTGCGCCGGCACGCCATCGTGCAGGCGCTCAGCCGCGCGGCTGCCACCATTACACGTAGCAAGGATCTCTCGAACCGGCTGTGCGATGCTGGCGTGCCGTTCATGAAGCTGCGCCCGATTTACAACGGTGTGGACACCGCCATTTTCCGTCCTGGAGATGCGCTCGCCGCGCGCAAGGAGCTGGGCCTGCCACCCGATTCCCAGGTGGTTCTTTACGTCGGCAACTTCCTGCCGGTGAAAAACCCGCTGCTGCTCGTCGGCGCGCACGCCAGGCTTGCCCGCACCTCCGCCGAGCCGTGCGAGTTGGTGATGATCGGCACTGGCCCGCTGGAAAAGAAGATCCGTAGCCTGGCCAAGGCCGGGGGCTTCGCCGCAAACGTCCATCTTGTTGGCCGCAAGTCGCCGTTGGAAGTTGCCCGTTTCATGCAGGCCGCCGATGTGCTCTGCGTGCCGAGCAAGCAGGAAGGCGTGCCCAATGTCATCCTCGAAGCCTTTGCCTGCGGCCTGCGCACCGTCGCCACGCGCGTCGGCGGGATCCCCGAGGTGCTCGACAAGGAGTTCCTCGGCCGGCTCGTCCCCAGCGCCGACGTGGATGCGCTCGCCAAAGCCCTCGGCCAGACGCTCATGGAATCGCCTGATCGCGACGCCATTCTCCGTCATGCCGCGCAGTTTTCCTGGGAATGCACGACCGAGCGTTATATGTCCGTGTTGGAAGAGGCGTGCGAAGCGCGGACTTAAGGCCGGCACTCCTGTCCGCTGTTCGACCTCGAATAGTGTGCGCAGCGGAAAAGGGTGCAGGAGTGTCGCCGTTAAGCGCGCAGGCTTTCCCGCCCCGTCATCGAACGCTCGATGAAGATGCGGTGCCAGAGTTCGAGCCACAGCAATGACCAGAGGCGATGGGTGTGCTGGGCCGCACCGTTCGTGTGCTCGGTGATGAGGCGCTGGATTTCGGTCTTCTTGAACCAGCCGGCTTTGACAAGGTTGCCGTCGGGGAGCATCCGGTTCAGGACGGGGGCGAGGTCGGTGCGGAGCCAGTGTTTGAGCGGGAGGCTAAAACCTTTCTTCGGGCGGTAGATGACTTCCCAGGGCAGGTAGCGCTCGGCGAGCTTCTTGGGCAGATATTTTTGCACGCCGCCCTTCACCTTGAGCAACGGGTCGAGGGAGCTGGAGAGGGCGCAGAGGTCGGTGTCGAGGAAGGGGCTGCGCAGCTCAAGGGCGACCTTCATGGAGGCCACGTCCACCTTCACGAGGTAGTCGTTGGAGAGGCGGGCCATGAGGACGTGGTAGAGGTTTTGGTCGAGGATGCTGAGTTCGGCCATCGCGGCGGCGTGGCGTTCGTAGATGTGCCACGGGCGGTGCGCGCCGATGCTCGCGCGGAAGGTGTCGGTGTAGAGGGCTTCGCGCTGGTGTTGGTTGAAGGCCATCGAGTAGCCGTGGCGACGCGCGGGGTCGGGGCTGGCGTGGGTGGCGAGGGTTTTTAGTTTTTGGGCGAAGCCAGTGCGCTCGGCGGCGAAGAGCCAGTCTTCCAACGGCCCACGCACGAAGCCGGGCATGAGGGCGTCGTAGCGCATCGCGTGGAAGGACGCGCGCGCGATGTCGTAGCCGCCGAAGAGTTCATCCCCGCCGTCGCCGGTGAGCGCGACGGTGACGAATTCCTTCGAGGCCTTGGAGACGTAGTAGGTCGGAATAGCGGAGGAGTCGGCGAAGGGCTCGCCATATTCCCAGACGAGCGAGGGGAGGATTTCCAGCACGTCAGGCTTGAGGCGGATTTGCTGGTGCTCCGTCTTGTAGCGCGCGGCGACGGCGTCGGAGTATTCCAGCTCGGAGAAGTCTTGTTCCTCGAAGCCGATGCTGAAGGTTTTCACCGGCTTGCTGGAGAGCTGGCTCATCATCGCGACGACCAGGCTGCTGTCCACACCGCCGCTGAGGAACGCGCCGAGCGGCACGTCGGCAATCATGCGTTTGCGGACGCCTTCCTTGAGCGCGGCGTCGATGCGCTCCAGCGCCTCGGCTTCGGTGACGTTGATTTTGTCGCGGAAGTTGGGCTGCCAGTAGCGCACCTCGCGGGCGCGCACGCCGCCGGAAGCGTCGCGCTCGAAGACTTTGAAGTGCGCGGGCGGGAGCTTGCTGACCTCGTTGTAAATCGTGTGGTCGGTGGTGACGGCGAGGTGGTGCAGGTAGCAGTCAATGGCGGCGTGATTCACCGTGAGCGCCGCGCCGGGGAGGGACCAGAAGGCCTTGCTGTCGGAGGCGAAACGCACGGTCGCGCCGTGCTGCGAGTAGAACAACGGTTTCTTGCCGAACCGGTCCACGGCCAGCAGCAGCGTGTCTTTACGCGTGTCCCAGACGCCGATGGCGAACATGCCGTCCATCCGCGCAACGACGCCCTCGCCCCACTCCTCGTAGCCGTGGACGATGACCTCGGTGTCGGAGTGCGAGCGGAACCGGTGGCCCTTGGCTTCGAGTTCCTTCCGCAGAGGTTGGAAGTTGTAAATCTCGCCGTTGAACGTGACCCAGACGGTGGAGTCCTCGTTGGTCATCGGCTGGTTGCCGAGCGGGGAGAGGTCAATGATGCGGAGCCGCCGGTGGCCGAGGGCCGCGTGGCCGCCGAGCCACTGGCCGCCGTGCTCGGGGCCGCGGTTGACCATGACATCGCGCATGGTGATGAGTTCGGATTCCGCGACGGGGCGACGGTCGAAGTGGACGATGCCGGTGATGGCGCACATGCGTGGCGGCGGAATTAAACCGCAAGAACGTGTCTGCTTTCAATCAGAAGGCGAAATAGATGCCGAATTGTCGGGTGAGGAGGTGCCACAAAATCGCAAGCGGATTGCACCAGCCTCTGCCGGCACCCGCTCAGGCTGGGTGCGAGGCCGGGCTTTCCGGGCTGATCTGTGCGGGGAGCAGGATTCGGAAACAGGAACCACACTCCACTTGGCTCTCCACCTCGATGCGTCCGCCGTAGTGATCGACGATCGCCTTCACGATGGGCAGCCCCAATCCTGTGCCGGCTGTCGATGCGCCCCGCCGGTAAACGCGGTGGAATTTCTCGAAGATCAGTTCGCGCTGGTCCGCCGGGATGCCCGGGCCAGTGTCCTCCACCGCAATACGGATGGTCCCATTAAATAAATCCAAACGGACGCAAATAGTGCCGCCTGTGGGGGTGAACTTCACCGCATTGCTCAGCAGGTTGGTGAAGATTGATTGCAATCGGATGGGATCCCCCCTGAAAACTGGCAGGTTGGCTGCAAGGTGGGACTCGATCCGTTGAGCCTTCATCCCGGCCAGCGGCGTGATCTCGGTCACGCAAGTTTGGGCGAGCTGCCTTAAATTCACCGGTTCATCGTTGAACTGGGTCCGTCCACTTTCGAGGCTGCTCAGGTCGAGGAGGTCGTCCACCAATCGCGAGAGGCGTAGTGACTGATCATGGATGACGGTCAGGAACTCCTGGCGCGACGGCGTTGGCATGTCCTGATCCGCAATCAAGGTTTGGAGAAAACCTCTGATGGAGGTCAGTGGAGTGCGTAGTTCGTGACTGATGGTCGCCAGGAATTCGCTTTTGGCCAGATTGGCCGCCTCCGCAGCTTCCTTGGCCTTCACCAGTTCGCCAGCGATGCGCTTGCGCTCGGTGATGTCCGAAGCGACACCGAGATAGCCTGCCACCTTTCCGCGTTCGTCGAACAAGGCCGTCACCGACAACAACACGTGAAAGCGGTTGCCGTTCTTGGGCAGATAACTCCATTCACGCTCATCTGGTTTACCCAACTTCGCTTTGGCAACAAACACCTCGAAGCCCGCTCTCACCTCGCGCCCCAGCTCCTGCGTAAGCTCTGCGGCCCGCATGCACACTTCGTTCAGATCATGAAAAAGTGCCGGGGTGGCCTTTCCCACCACTTCCTCGCTGGTGTAGCCCAGCATTCGTTCCGCAGCGGAATTGAAGGTCTTGATGATGCCCTCCGGGGTGGTGGAGATGATGGAATAGTTCGCCCCTTCCAGAATCGCCTGCTGGAGCGTGTTCGTATCGCGCAAGGCCTCCTCGGCCTCGCGGCGCACGATGAATTGTCCGATCTGGCTGCCGACAATGGCGAAGGTTCGGAGTAATGCCTCGTCCGGCTCTTCAATTTTGCGGCTGAAGAACTCCATCACTCCCCAAATCCCACCGCGGATCAGGATGGGAAAGGCAAACGCGCCACGCAGCCCTTCCTTCACGGCCACTGCCTTGCGCGGAAAGCTGGCTTCCTGTGTCACGTCTGAAATCCACACAGCGTTGCCAGATCCCCACACGCGGCCCGGCAATCCCTCGTTACGACTGAAGTTTGTGGTGCGGCTGGTGCCGACAAATTCCGCCACGCTGACCGTTGGCGGGTGCCAGACCTCCGAGAACCGGAGCTGGTCGCCAGCCGCACGCCAAAGCAGTCCCACCTGCCAGCCCAGGTTTTCGCCCACGGTCTGCAACAGTCGGGGCACGGCCGCAGCGAGGTTGCTTGCCTCGGCCAGCACCCGTGAAACCTCGAACTGGATGGCCAGTCGCTGTTGTGCTGCCCGGCGAGCGGTGATGTCCGTCTCGATGGCCATGAAATTGGTGAGCTGCCCCGCATCGTTGTGGATCGGCTGCACCTCGATGGCCACCCAATAACTGCGGCCATCCTTTCCGTAGTTCAGGATTTCCTCGCTGAAGCTCTCGCCCGCGCGAATCCGCTCGCCCATCCGCCGTCCGATCTCCCGGTCCGTGCCCGGCCCTTGCAGGATGGCCCCGGGTTTCTTGCCCAGCACCTCCTCGATGGTGTAGCCCGTCAGGCGCGTAAATCCTTCGTTCACCCAAACCGTTACTCCTGTGGCATCGGTGAGCACCACGGCGTTGTCAGTGCGTGCGGCGATGAGCGCGAGCTTGCGGGTCTCGGCCTCCTGTTGGCGGAGGCGCTCGTTTGCCGCTCGCAATTCGGCACGTTGGGTTGTCAGTTTCGCGGCGAGCTTCTTGGCGTCAGCGAGGGCCATTTTGCTCGCTTGAAACACCTGCAGGAGGTCCACCACCGAATCGTGGATGGCGAAATCCTCAAACCCCAGGCCGAAGCTGCTGATTTCCGCAGCATCGGTGAACCATGGCGACCCGAGAAACAGCAACGTGTCCGAGTCCGGGAGCGGAACGAATTCACCGCGCAACTGAAGTTTGCTCTGTAGGTGCTCCAGCAGAAAAAAGCGAAGCTTGTTTCGCCGCACCCACTCCGCAGACATGCTCCCCTCAGGCCGAATGGCACGAAAGACCTCGCTCAGACGCACACCTGATTCCAAGTCGGGACAAATACGTCGCAAGGTGGAGCCTGCCTGGATGAGTTTCAGTTCCCGGTCCAGCGCCAAGTGGAAGGGAAATGCCGCCGCAAATTGCTCCGGCGGCAGGCCGATGGGCGGGGGCAAAGGCTGGTCGGCGGAGTTCATGCCGCCGGGGCGGTCGTCCAGGTCACGTCGAACACATCATGGTCTGCGCCCTGTGTCTTGGCCTCCACGAGTCGAACCGTGACCGGGGTCTTGAACATCTTGCCCAAGCCCTGCATCAGCCCGACGACGAAGGGCGCCAACCCCTCGCGGTGAGAATAATAGTGCAGCTTCAATGAGCCAGCCGTGATGTTGGCACATTCGAACCGGGGGGGCTGGAGTTTGGGGAAAATCATCGCGACGCGCGAATGGAAGTTCGGGAGGTTGCGCAGGAAGTCCGGCAGATTCTTGCCGGATGCCTGCAGGAGTCCGCCGTAGCCCTCCTGGGCCGTGTGCAAGATCCAGTGTTCCCCGAATCCGATCAGGATCTGCTCCACCGGCATCTTGAGCACTTTGCTCGCCGCGGCTACGAGAAGATAGGTGATGTCGTCAGAGTAACTTTCGTTGCTCATGAAAACGTCCACGTCCACGCCCGCCTCGGACTTGATTTGTTCCCACACAGCCTCGCCGTGGTGCAGGCAGACCATGTCCTCAACCGCTTTGTTTACCATGCCATACATAAATTAGTTCCGATCTGCTGATCGCGAGAATCGTGCCAGCGAAGTTTGGCAATGACGATCTGCAAAATCTTCTGAGGTAACTGGGCCCTGCGATAGCAAAACTGTTTCTGCTTTGGAAAAGCGCAGGGCCCTGGATGGTAAACCCTTCAGCCAACTGCCCCGCGAGCTGTAGTTTTTACTGGTCACTACCTTGCAGGCGGAACGGGGGGATTCTTGAGACGCCGCTCAACAGGCTGAAAACATTGGCGTTTTCCAACTATTTACTCCGGCAGCCACGGTTGGCATGCGCTTTGCAAGGAAGATTCCGGCAATCGCTAATGATTTGGTAACACTACTGTCCCGTTAAGGTTTTCCTAACACCGATTTCAGCCCGATAAAAGCTGGGTTTTCTCGCTGTCTGGGCATTTTTCGATTTCAACTCCGCTACGACTCTCCGAGGGTGGTTTCCCGCATTCCTGCGGTTTTTCACC
>CAIPBN010000655.1 GCA_903863315.1 uncultured Verrucomicrobiota bacterium
AGGAACTCCAGCGCGCAGCCCGCGTGCGGCGAGATGATGCCGCCGGTGAAGAGCCGGCCTGTCTGCATCATCTGGTGGCCGGTGTCGTGGACCGCCGCCGCCGTGTGGTAGCAGGAGCGGACGAGGGAGAAGTGGTTGGCGACCTTCGCGTGGCCGGGGAGAATCTCGGAGAGCTGGAAATCGCCCTTGGTGGAAATCGCCTTGAACGGCCCGCGAATCTCGCTGGGCGCGTCGGGCTTCATGTCGAAGAGGTCGAGCTGGCTGGGCGCACCGAGGTTGAAGATCATGATGACCGACTTTTCGTTCGAGTCGGCACTGACCTTGCCGGCGGCTTGCGCGGCAGAGTAATCGGCCATTGTAAGGCCGAGCGCGCCGAGCGTGCCGACCTGAAGGAAGTCGCGGCGCGTGACGCCGTCGCAGGTGGTGATGGAGCCGGGTCCGGTAACGTTCAACATAGGCTTCGGTGTCGCTGAGAATTCCAACCCACGGGTGCGCCATTCTAGCGCGGCTGCACGGGCGGAGTTCGATCAAGTTCTGCGCTAACATTGACCAACTGCGCCGGTCACGTCCATTGACTTTTCCACACTTGAATGTGAAGCGGGGTAGCCTCAACTGGGAGGCACAATTTTGTTATTCTGGCCCGAACATAACATACATTGTAAAATATATCCACGCACATCAGTCAATCTACCCTCCCTAGCCATGGGAAACGGAATAGCTGATGATGAAGGCATTTAGGACGACATCGGATGCGCATCTTAGATTCAGCTTGGAAGCGGTTTTGCTTTCGCTACCGTCCCGCCCACGGCTGGTGGCTGTGCCAGTTGGACTATTTTATGGCGAATCAACCCCTTCCTCCAGTAGATGCTCCAGTTCCAAGTGGACGGGTAGCTTTCCTAGCGCTATTGGCGTCACTGGTTGGAGTCTTGGCCATTCTATTTGCGCAGAGCTTTCAAGCGGGTCAGATAGTCTTTTCCAACGACGGTCCGTTGGGAGCCAATTCAACCCTCTGTGGGCGGATGCCTGAGGCAATTTTTGGCGTTTGGCTCGACTTGAACTGGTTGGGCAACGAAGGGGTCGCTTCCGCGCCTTCGCTCACCAACCTGCTGTTCTGGTGGTTTGAACCGGTCTTGTTTGCCAAAATCATAGTCCCTTTATCCATGCTGTTGCTGGGTTGCGCCGCGTGGGTTTTCTTTCGGCAGTGCGGGTTTGCTCCTTGGGTCTGCACCGTTGGTGGTCTGGCGGCAGGCCTTAACAGTGATCGATTCTCCGTGGCGGCCTGGGGTTTGCCCACATGGGTGCTGGGCACTGCGGCGATGTTTCTCGCGTTGGCGGCCTTGCTGGCGGCTGCACGGAGGAACGCACTGATCTGCACAATGCTGGCGGGATTCGCCACGGGACTCGGCGTAATGGAGGGTTATGACACGGGGGCTATTTTCAGTTTGGTGGTGGCGGCGTTTGCCGTGACGGTGACGGTGATAACGGGTAGCCCAAGTTCCTTTGGCCAGCGTCTGGCAGCAGGAGTTGGCCGGGTTGCGCTGGTAGTCTTTTTTGCGGCCTTCATCTCAGCCTACACCCTGAACACGCTCATTAGCACGCAGGTTAAGAACGTGGTTGGAATGGGCCAGGACAACGAAACGCGGGAGCGCCGCTATGTTGAGGCCACCATTTGGAGCCTGCCAAAAATTGAAGCGCTGCGGGTGCTCATTCCAGGACTGTTTGGCTATCGCATGGATACGCCCGATGGCGGAGCCTATTGGGGAACCGTTGGGCGGACTCCGGGCTGGGAGCAACACAAGCAAGGCACCCCGCGCCATTCCGGATCAGGCGAGTATGCTGGAATCCTTGTGGTCCTTGTAGCCGCATGGGCCCTTGCCCAATCAGCACGGAAGCAAGGCAGCGTTTACACCGAAACCGAACGCAGAATCGTGTGGTTCTGGGGAGGTGTAGCGTTGATTTCCCTTTTGTTTGCCTTCGGGAAATACGCGCCCTTCTACAAACTGTTTTACTCCCTGCCCTACGCTTCGACCATCCGGAATCCGGTCAAGTTCATGCATCCCTTTCACCTGGCCATCATAATTCTGTTTGGCTACGGGCTGCATGCCCTCGCCAAGCAATGCCTTAAACCAGGCGACGTCAGCACCACTGGACTGGTCGAACACGTTACGAGTTGGTGGCAGGAAGTGCGTGGATTCGAGCGGCGCTGGGTGTGGACGTCCGGTGCAGTCACGGCGCTGGGAGTGCTGGCGTTGCTGCTCTATGGCTCGGCGCGGAAAGATCTGGAGAAGCATCTGGTATCGGTGGCATTCGACGAAGACACCGCGCGGCGCATCGCATCGCACAGCATTGGCGAAGTTGGGTGGTTCGTCGTTTTCCTTGCGCTGTCGGCGGGAGCCATAGCGGTGTTCTTGAGCGGCTACTGGTCAGGCCATCGCGCCCGCTGGGCTGCTGTAACACTGGGCTTGCTGCTAATGGTGGATTTGGGCCGCGCCAACACGCCGTGGATCGTATATTGGGATTACCGCGAGAAATACGCCAGCAATCCAATCCTTGAGCTTCTCAAGCAATCGCCGCACGAGCGCCGAGTGCAGGTCCTGCCGTTTCAACTCAATCATATCAACAAGAATTTCTCCACTTTCCAGCAGCTCTATGGGATGGAGTGGACTCAACATTTGTTTCTCTACAATAACATCCAGTGTCTGGACATCACTCAGGAACCTCGCTCTACCGCAGACAACAAAGCCTACCGCGAAGTGCTGCTGGGCCGGGCTGACACGCTCACCCGGCTTTGGGAGCTCACCAACACTCGGTTCATCATCGGCCTGAATGACCCCAATTTTCTGAACTCAATCTCCGCTCAGCTTGACCGAAGCCAAAACCGCTTCCGCATCCATACACCTTTTGAGATGGTGCCTAAGTCGGGAATCAGCCAGCCCTCTAGACTCGACCAGATCACCGTGTCCACGAACTCTGGGGGACAGTTCGCCTTGATCGAGTTCACCGGTGCCCTGCCCCGCGCCAAACTCTACACGCAGTGGCTGGCCACCAACAACGACTCGGAAGTGCTCAGCCTGCTGACCAACCAAGTCTTCAAACCCCACGAAACCGTCATCGTATCCGCGCCGCTTCCTGCCTCAGTCGGTCCGGGCACCAATACTGGCGAGGTCAAATTCCTCTCCTATGAGCCCAAGCGCATCCGGCTGGAAGCCCACGCAAGTTCACCTTCGGTTTTGCTTCTCAACGACAAGTATTCTCCCAACTGGCATGTCTTCGTCGATGGACAGCCTGCCACCTTGCTCCGGTGCAACTACCTGATGCGCGGGGTTCAAGTGCCCGTCGGGAAACATGTTGTGGAATTTCGCTACCAGCCACCAATCACGGGCCTCTATGTGACCTGCGCTGCCATGGGCATTGCGGTCTGTTTGCTGGGATTCGTCCTTATGGCAGGCCGAAACTCCCCCGCCCAGTCCGGAGTCAAGGAACTTACCCCTGAGCCCAAGCCTTCCTCCTCCTCGTGAAATCAGTCGGCCCCTTCCCTGCCCTGCGCGTCCACCGCCCTCCGCCTCGCTTGCGGAAGGAGCTGGAGCACGTGCTTATCAGCCGTGCTCAACTGCATCGCCGTGTGCAGGAGCTGGCCGCTCAGATTGAGCTGGATTTCACCGAACGCGATCTCGTGGTCGTTTCTCTCCTTAACGGCACTGTGATGTTCCTTGCCGACCTTATCCGCAGTCTGAATCTTCCGTTGCGGTTGGATTTCATGGGGGTTTCCAGCTATGGCAGCGGCACCGTTTCCCGTGAACTCATTTACACGAAGGAACTCCGTCTCGAAGTGCGTGATCGTGACGTGTTGCTGGTGGACGACATCCTCGACACGGGCAAAACCCTGAAATCCGTCGTCACCAAACTACAGCAACTGGGCCCTCGCCAAATCAAAACATGCGTGCTGCTGGACAAGGCTGCGCGTCGCGTCGAAGCCGTGCAGGCTGACTACGTGGGCTTCAAGATTCCTGACCTGTTCGTCGTTGGCTATGGCTTGGACTACGCCGAACGCTACCGCAACCTGCCTTTCGTTGGTGTGCTGAAGCCAGAGATGTATCGAACCTGAACTAAGCGGCTGCGCTTCGATCGAGTATGCAGATTCGAGTCCAATTCTGGTCCTACTTTAAGGAACTCACAGGCTGCGCGCAGGCCACTGAGGAGCTTGTTGAGAAGGCCACCATTGCAGACTTGCTTCAACGCCTCCATGCCCGCTTTCCGAAGCTCGTGTCCATGCAGAACTCAACGCTCATCGCCGTCGGCGTGGAGTATCAGGGCCGGGACTATGTGCTAAAAGCCGGTGATGAAGTCAGCCTGTTTCCGCCCGTGCAAGGCGGCTGATTTCCCGCTGAAACTAAACGCCTGTTACCGACCACTTGCACCGCTCGCTCACCATCTCCGCCGCCCCGATTGACGAAGCCGACCTCGTCGCCGCCCGTGCCAGTTCCACAACGATGGGCGCAGCGGTATATTTCAGCGGCATCGTGCGCGGCAGTGAGGATGCCCAGCCCATCTCCGCCTTGGAATACGAGTGCTTCCGCCCTATGGCTGAACACCAGTTTCACCGACTGTTCGACGAATTGGAGTGCCGCTGGCCCATTGCTTCCGTCCGCCTCGTCCACCGCATTGGTGTGGTGAAGGCAGGCGAAGCTTCGCTTTGGGTCGAGATCGTTGCACCGCACCGGGGCGAAGCCTTTGCCGCCTGCCAATGGCTCATTGATGAGATGAAGCGCGTCGTGCCGATTTGGAAAAAACCGCTGCCCGGGCAGCCCGTTCCAAGGCACTGAAATCGTCCATCAAGTTTTCCCGATGCTCTCATCAAGTCATTTGATTTCCCCTCCCCACGGGCCGATGATACGTATGCACACGAATACGACGGTAACGTCGGAGTCGAAACGAAAGACACGAACATGAAAACGCTTCTGATACTCGGTCTCGCCCTCGCCACTACCCTGTCCTCCCAGGCCCAGCTCTTCAGCCGCGACAACCTCGGCACGGCTGTGGTGGGTGGCATCCTCGGCGGCGTCATTGGCCACAACTCCGGCCGCAGGACCGCTGAAGGCATCGGCATCGGCGCGGGCACCGGCCTCCTGCTTGGCGCGCTGGCCAATGACTACCGGCGGCAAGCTGGTTACGATACGGCCTATGTGTCGGAGCCGACTGGCTTCGGCTTCGGCAACCAGCACCGCTACGCCACCACGGGCACTGTTCTAGGCGGGATCGCGGGTGGCATCATCGGTCACAACAACGGCCGCAAGACTGCTGAAGGCGTCGCCATTGGCGCGGCTTCTGGCCTGGTGCTGGGTGCCATCGCCGACCAGAGCCTGCGCCAGCCGGCGAACTACTACCACACGCCCGTGGTTGCCCAAACGGTTCCGGTGGCCACGCACCCGCTGCGCCACCATCACCATCCGCACACGGTGCCGGTCTTCGTCGCGCAGCCCGCAGTTGTAACCACGCCTGTTGCCAGCGGATATGTCGCACCTGCCGCACCTGCCGGCACCGCTCCCATCCAGGCCCAGACCGTCATTATTAACAACTACTACGGTGGTGGAGGTCAGATGGGCAGCGCGAACGCGATGTTTGGCCGCTAGGCGTTCACCCCTATTGCTTCGGCGGGGCAACCCGCCCAACATCCCTTGACTATGAAACTGAACCTTGACCGTTGGAGTGTGTCCTTGAGCTGCGTCGCCGTCGCCGGCCTGCTGGCTGGTTGCGCGAGCGGCGTCCAAAATCCCCGTGGCGTCTCCGTCACCGAGATGAAGGCCGACGAGCGCGGCTTTGTCGCCGGCACGGGCGTTGAGTCGCAAGACCTCGTGCGCGTGGCTGACAAGATGGCGCGCGGCATCGTGGGCATCCCGCAAGTGGTCCGTGCGCAGGGCACCCCGCGTGTCGTGCTCGATCCCGTGGTGAACGAGACTCGTTTCCCCATCAACAAGGACATCTTCCTCACCCGCATCCGCGCGCAGCTCAACTCGCAGTCCGCCGGCAAGGTCGTTTTCCTTGCCCGCGACCGCATGACCGCGCTCGAACGCGAACGCGACCTCAAGCGCTCGGGCCAGGTCACCAGCGGCAGCGACCCGAACGTCGTCGAGTTCAAGGGTGCGGACTTCTTCCTCACCGGCAAGCTCTCCAGCCTCACCACGCGCTCCTCGAAGGGCGTGAGCGACTACATCCTCTACACCTTCCAGCTCATCGACGCGCGCACCAGCGACATCATCTGGGAAGGCTTCGAGGAGATTAAGAAACAAGGTCTCGAAGACGCGGTGTATCGGTAAGCTACCGGAGCGCGGACTTCAGTCCGGTTCAATGCCCGTATGTCGAACCTGCTTCCAACTCGGCGCAACGGCGATGTTCTGTCCTTGAGGAATGCCGCGTTGAAGCAGTCTAAAGCCCTCGCCCCGCTGGCAATGTGGCTGCCCGTAGTGATGCTCGTTTTCTCCACGGGCTGCGCCACCTACTCCGAAGGTCCAGCCGCCAGCACCGCTGCTGTCAGCGGCTCTGCCCCGCAAGCGCCCCGCCGCGACGCCGTCCTCTGGAGCTACCGCAATGCCGCGCTTGCCCTGCGCGCGGGCCGCTTCGACCAGGCCAAGGCCGAGCTTGACGACGCCATTGCGCGGCTGGGCGGCATTCTCGGCCCGAACAAAGACGCCGCCAGCGCACGCCGCCTGTTCAACGAGGAGGCCAAAAAGAACTTCATCGGCGAGCCTTACGAGCGCGTGATGGCCTACTTCTATCGCGGCATCCTCTACTGGATGGACGGCGAGCCGGATAACGCCCGTGCCTGCTTCCGCACCGGCCAGCTCCTCGACAGCGACGCCGAGAACAAAACCTACGCCGGCGACTGGGCACTGCTCGATTACCTCGACGGCCTCGCCTCAATGAAGCTTGCCGCCGATGGCTCCGACGCCCTCGCCCGCGCGCAAAGCCACACGCGCGCCACGGCGCTCCCGGCCTACGTCCCCCGCGCGAACGTCCTGTTCTTCGTCGAGTTCGGCAACGGCCCGCTCAAATACGCGAGCGGCCAGTTTCGCGAGCAGCTCCGCTTCCGTGAAGGCACTTCCAGCGTGAAATCCGCCGTCATCAAAGTCGCTGGCCAAACCTTGCCCGCGCCCAGCTATGACGATGTCTATTTCCAAGCCACCACCCGCGGCGGTCGGGTCATGGACCACATCCTCGCCGGCAAAGCGCAGTTCAAAGGCGCGACCGACGCCGTGGGTGACGCCGCCATCGTCAGTGGAGCCATCCTCGGCGTGACGCAACAGGGCCGGCGCAGCAACGCGGACGAAATCGGAGCGGGCCTGCTGCTCTTCGGCCTCGCCAGCAAGCTCATCTCCGGCGCGACCAACCCGACCGCCGACACGCGCTGCTGGGAGAATCTGCCCGGCCACCTCAGCTTCGCCGCCGCCGAACTCCCGCCCGGCCAGCACACCGCCACCGCCGAGTTCCTGAACGCCGCCGGCACGCCGCACCGCGTGAAGACGCTGACCTTCACCGTCCAGCCCGGCCGCGACACCGTCGTTTTCGTCAGTGACCACTGAGTCATGAATTCTCGCCGCGAAAGAACGCAAAGAGCACAAAGGGAAAATTCCTCTCTGCGTCCTTTGCTTCCTTCCGCGGCTACAGTCAGCAATCAAACCATGAAAACCATCCTGTCTCTGTCCCTTCTTGCGGTCGTCGCCGCTCTCTCCGGCTGCTCTCACGGCGGCGCGTATGAAGCCCGCAACGCCCAGCGTTACGACCTCGAAAACAAAGCGCCCTTCGCGCTCATGGATGCGCAGGTCCAGCGCTCCGTGACCAGCTCCGGCATCCAGAAGCAGACCTTGGAGGACGGCCGCCTGCGCGTCGTCGCCAACGTGCGCAACCGCGAGGCCCGCCGCATCCAGGTGCAGATTAGCTGCGTGTTCAAGGACGAGAACATGGTGGCCACCGGCGACGAGACCCCATGGACCAACCTCATCCTCACCGAGAGCGCGCAGGAAGCCGTCGAGTTCGTCTCGATGAACAACAAGGCCAAGAACTTCACCGTCCGCGTGCGCCAGGCGCATTAGACCACGGTTCGCCGAAACTCCTCACACCATGAACTCCGACCAAGCTATCGCAGTGCTGGGCGGAATTGGGTTGTTAGCTGCGGCTGGTTTTCTCCTCGAAAAGATACTCGTTCGTTGGTTCGCAGATCGCTCCTGGGAGCAAAGTTTGAAAGCGCTAAAGGCCGGACGGCAGCCGTTTGGGACTTCGCGGAGAACCGCACGCTTCCAAGTATGCTTCGATTCGGTTGGCCTTTCCGTTTCAGACATTCGCTCGAAGGGACAGGAAACACTCCGGATGCGATGGGACGAGGTCATCGAAGCCAAAGCCTTCAAACGGGATTTGCTGGCCGTGGATTGCATTTGCCTTTTCTTGTCCGGCGCGGACGGCATGGGCATCGAACTGGATGAGGAGATGGAGGGGTGGACATCGCTCTGCGAAGCCTTGCCACAGCGATTGCCAGGCTGCTTGCCGTTCCATGAATGGCTTTGGAATGTAGCGACCCCGGCGTTTGAAACCAACTTGCGGACTATCTTTGCACGTAACCCCGTCACTTTGGCGACTTCAACCAGCCGCCGTTCCTGAACATGAAAACCACGCTCCTCCTCACCGCCCTTGCCCTCCCGCTCGCCGCGTTCGGACAGGCCAAAGCCCCCGCCGCGCCGCCCGCGAACGCCCCCGTGCCCGTCACCACCGCGCCCGCCGTGCCCGGTGCGACGCCCGGCACCTACGTGTATGAGCAGAAGCCCATCACCGGCCTGCCGCAGCTCATCACGCCGCAGCAGGCGCAGACCGTCATCGAGAAGTTCAAGGCCGCCTACCCCAAGCTCGGCAGCCCGCGCTTCCTTATCCACGTGAACCGCGACCTCGTGGACGAGAAGTCCGGCACGCGCCTCGCCTCCCGCAACGAACGCACCGACACCACGCGCACGACGATTGACTCTACCATCGCCGCGCCCGCGAACGCCGCGCAGCCCATCAACACCGTGACCATCAACGCCGGCGGGGCCGTCACGCTCCCCGGTGGCACGTTGCAAAACCAAGTGCCCCAAGGCCCCGGCAAGGTCACCACCACCAACGAACGCCAGACCCGCGACAATCGTTTCACCGACACCGCCCGCCCCGAGCCGACGCTCGCTGACAAGCAGACCGCCCGCGACGTCGAGCGCCTCTTCGGTCGCCCGCTCCGCATGGCCGGCGCGTCCCTCGCGGACCAGCGCGTTGCCACGCAGCTCATTCCCAGCCGTTCGCTGGACGCCATTCTTGCTGACACCAACGGCGAGGTCGCCCGCAAGGACCGCGAGGCGCTCGCGAAGATTGCCGACGTGGCGCTCGAAGTCCTCATCTCCAGCCGCCAGCTCGTCATCCGCGAAGTCTCCGGTGACAAGGTCTATCAAGTCCCCGACATCCAAGTCTCCGCTATCCGCTTGAAAGACGCCGCCATTCTCGGCCAGGCCAGCGCCTCGGACATCCTCGGCCGCGACCGTTACGCCGGCCGCATCATCACGAACTTCGACGTGCGCGAAATCACCGAAGCCGTCGCCCTCGCCCTGATGGAAGACATGGCGCTGACGGTGAAGTGACCGACCTCCGTAGGAGACGACGTGAGGAGTCTCACTTGTTTCCGTCGGAAAGTTAGAGCCTCCTCACGTCATCACCTACCTTGTCTCGCATTGCTTCCGCTACCTGCCGTGCGCGATGCTCAGTGCATGGCAAGTGAAACTCCCGCCTTGGTTGCGGGCACACAAGTTAAGGTCGTCATCCACGACATCGCGTTTGGTGGCGAAGGTGTCGCCCGGCTCAATGACTTGGTCATCTTCGTCCCGTTCGTCTGCCTCGGGGAAGAAGTTGAAGTCGAAGTGACCGAGGTGCGGCGCAAGTTCGCCCGGGCGCGGCTGGTGCGGGTGCTGACCCCCTCCCCCGATCGGGTGACACCGCGTTGCCAGTATTTCGGCCAATGTGGTGGCTGCCAGTATCAGCATGTGGGCTACGACGCCCAGTTGCGCCTCAAGCACAAGCAAATCGCCGACCTGTTCCAGCGGATTGGCGGATTGGGCCAAGTCACGATTGATCCAGTGGTCGCCTGCCCTGAGCCGTTTGGCTACCGGAACCGGATCATGGTCCGGAGCCAGTGGAACAAACGGCAGCAACGACTGGAGTTGGGCTTTCTGGGCTTCGACAACGAGTTCGTGGTGGACATCACCGAGTGCGCGCTGGCCGAACCGGTGTTGAATGAACGATTGAAGGAAGTTCGCGCGAACCCGCCCCCGCGCGGCGGGCTCAAGGTGACACTCCGCGTGCCCCCCGAAGGCTGGGCGGTGCCGAACGATTCGTTCTTTCAGAACAATTTCTTCCTGCTGCCCAAGCTCGTGGAGACCGTTCGCGAGCGCTTGCGCGATGCCGGCTCGCGGCACTTGATCGATGCTTACTGTGGCGTCGGCTTTTTTGCGTTGGAGCTCGCGGACTTGGTCGAAAGCTTCGTCGGTGTGGAATACGATGCGGCGGCCATCACGGCCGCGAAGGAGAACATGCGACATCGCCAAGTGCGGAATGGTCAATTCGTGCGCGGGCCGGCGGAAGATTATCTCGGCGGACTGCTGCAACGGCATCCCGGCACCCCGACGACGTTGGTGATCGACCCGCCGCGGACCGGCGTGCCACCAGCAGCCTTGCAGCGAATCCGGGCAGCGCGCCCGGCACAGGTGATTTACGTTTCGTGCCATCCCGCCACGCTGGCGCGGGATCTGCAAATCCTGTGCGCGGAGGGCGGCTACCGGTTGGTGAAAGTGACGCCGCACGACATGTTCCCGCAGACGCAGCATGTGGAGTGTGTGGCGGATTTGCGCTGGCAAGGGGCTGC
>CAIPBN010000656.1 GCA_903863315.1 uncultured Verrucomicrobiota bacterium
CTCTCGATGGCGCGCTCGCAGGATCCCAACAGCGCCGGCTCGCAGTTCTTCGTCTGCCTCGCCGACGCGAAGTTTCTGGACCGCCAATACACCGCCTTCGGCAAAGTCATCGCCGGCGATGAAGTTTTGGAAGCCATCGGCAGCGTGGAAACCACCTTTGCCGGCGGCCGCGAAAAGAGCCGCCCCACGCGCCGCATGAGCGTGGAGAGCGTGCAAATCGTCCCGCGCGAATCGGTGAAGCTCTGACGCCTTGAACGCGGAGCTGGCCCAACTCGCGCAAGCGCTGGTCGCGGTGGGTTGTCCATCCGAGAAGGCCGGCGAGATGGCGGCACAGCTCGACAAACGCGCCCGTCAGATCGCTGTGGAACGGAATCAATCCTACGAACAAGCGCTCGCGCATCTGCTTGGTCTGATGCGCCAAGGCTGGTCCGCCAAAGAGCGCGGGCTGTGATGGAGCGCCGATCCATGCTCGGCATGAACACCATGATCCGCCAAGGCCGGGCGATGCCCGGCGCTCTGGCTCAATCCCCCGGGAGCTTCCACCGCCCGAGCAGGCGAAGATCATCGACCAGAAATTCCTGCGGCCCGGTGCCACTGAACTCGATGGTGAACCAGTCCGCGCTCACATGCGGGAATTTCGGAAACGAGCTGAAGGACAATTCGACGCGCTGCCACTTGTCGTCCAGCGTCGCCTCGACGAGTGACACGACCGACACCGCCTGACTGGTGCGGGCGTGCGCATGCAGGGTGAACTTCGCCTTCCCGGCACCGCCCGGCGCGCGCAGCCAAATTCGCAACCCGGTGGCGAGCTGGTGGGAGTAATGCCAGCCGCGCACCCGCGCCGTGCCCGCCGTCACCGCCGGCTGTCCAGCCGGCAGGGTGACCGACAAGGCGGCGTTGCCGTCGTGCGCCTGCGGCGACAGTTTCAGCAGCGGCGCGGCCGACGATGCGGACTCCAGCGTCCAGCCCGCGACTCCGTCCTCGAACCCGTCAAGGAACGGCCAGAAAACACGCGCGGGCTTCTCCATACCCGTGAGCCGGGGCACCACCGCGCGCATCGGCGAGAGCTGCCGGGCGGCTAGTCCACCGCTCACGAAATATACGATCGGAACGTCCAGTTCCTCCACCGGCAAGGTTGCCTCCCACACCGCCCCGCGCTGCGCCATCGGTAGCGTGCGCCAGTCGCGTGCCGGCCAGTGGCCCGGAGCGTCCACGCTGAAATGCAGCGTGACCGGCGGTTGCGCCGCAAGCGCACCGGGAGACCATTTCACCTTCAGTTGTTCCGCCAGATGCTCCGCCCGCAGGGATTCAAAACCGCCGCCCAGATCGTTGGTGTTGATTTCACGTGGATAGACTGGCGTGCCGCCCACCCACGTATCCGCTGCCAAGCGGGGTTGCGCATGCGACGTGGCACCCAGGCAGCAACCGA
Source organism: uncultured Verrucomicrobiota bacterium (assembly GCA_903863315.1). Lineage (GTDB taxonomy): Bacteria > Verrucomicrobiota > Verrucomicrobiia > Limisphaerales > SXTU01 > SXTU01. The sequence goes on from CAIPBN010000656.1 coordinate 1,430, forward strand.
ACAGCAGAAGCAGCGCAACGGGGAACACGATCACTTGCCAGATTTGCCGCTGGAACCACCGCCGCCGGATTTACCACCGCCAGCGGTCAGGATGGTGCCGGTCAGAACGCCCACGGCGAAGAAGGCGAAATACATCAACGCGGACGGCAGTATCACCTTGTTGGGCAACACGGGCTTGAGGGCGAACTCCACCGTGCCCCGATTCTCCATCCCCATCAGCACGAGAAAGAGCAGCACGACGATCAGAAAGACGGTTTTCAACAGCAGCTTGGCGCTCATAAATAAAATCCGGGCGGACGCTAGCAACGGGGCAACCACTTGTCAGCAGACGTTTGAACTTGGCTTTCGCTAGAACCAGTTTAAGTCGCGAGCCTGCCTTGCCCTTAGTGCCTGACAAGATGCGGGAGAGCACTTGCCGTCCGCCCGCTTCGCCGTAACCTCGCCGCCATGAGTATCGCAACGCGAACTGGCGACAACGGCACCACGGGACTGATGTATAACCGCCGGGTGTCCAAGTGCCATCCGCGCGTGGAAGCCTACGGCACGGTGGATGAACTCAACGCAGCGCTCGGCCTGGCACGGGCCTCGGCGCAGCAGGAGTTCGTCCGCGACAACCTGCTCGTCATCCAGAAGGATCTGGTCACGCTGATGGGCGAACTGGCGACCGGAGCGGAAGATTTGCCGCGCTATGCGAAGGATGGCTTCACGCTCGTCAGCACCGAGCTGACGGCGAAGCTCGACAAGCTGGTCGCTGAAATTGAGGCGCAAAGCATCACGTTCAAAGGCTGGGCCACGCCAGGCGCAACGCTGAACAGCGCGGCGCTCGACGTGGCGCGCACGGTCTGCCGCCGGGCGGAGCGGCGCGTGTGCGCGCTGCATGAAGCCGGGCAGTTGCAGAATTCTGAGATCATCATCTACCTCAACCGGCTGGCGGATCTTCTGTGGCTCTTCGCGCGCTGGGTGGAGACGAAGGCGGGGGCGCAGTGACCAGTGTTCGGTATTCAGTTGGGTGCCGGCTGTGGTTAAACTCCAGCCATGCCATCTGTCACCATCCCCGGGCCCGCTGGCTCGCTTGAAGGCCGTTTCCATCGCGCGGCGTCTCCTGACGCGCCTGTGGCGCTGGTTCTGCACCCAAACCCGAAGTTCGGCGGAACGATGAACACGCTGGTCGTGTATTCACTGTTCACGGTGTTTCAGGACGCGGGCTTCAGCGTGCTTCGGTTTAATTTCCGCGGCGTGGGACGGAGTGTCGGCGAGTTCACCGGCGGTCCAGGTGAGCTCGCAGATGCCCAAGCTGCCTGGGCCTGGCTGCGTGCGGAGTGTCCGCAGGCAAAAGCCAGTTGGGTTGCAGGCTTCTCGTTCGGCTCGTGGATTGGCTTGCAGCTTCTCGTGAGCGAAGGCGGCTTCAACAGTTTCGTGGCCGTCGCGCCGCCGGCGAACAATCTGGACTTCAGCTTTCTGGCTGAGTGGCGCACGGCTGGCTTGATCGCTCACGGCACAGCGGACCAACTCGTGCCAGAGGAGGCGGTGAATCAGTTGGTCGCGAAGCCGCGCTCGGATGGCGTGACGGTGGACTACGCCCCCATCGCCGGGGCCGGCCACTTCTTCGATCCTGGGCAGGAGGAATTGGTGCGTGTGGTCAGCCGCTTTGTGAAACAGCGCACCAGCTAGAGCTCGGGCGCCCGGCGGAAGACGCAGAACAGCTCGCCCCCGACGCGTTTGATGGAGGCGAGGCGCAACTGAAATGCATCAGGCAGTTTCGCGAAGCCCAAACCGTCCGCTATGGTCGGCGCGTGTCGCCCGCCAATGATGCGCGGACAAATGGTCAGGTGCAATTCGTCCACGAGGCCGGCATGGAAAAGCGCATCGTTCAATTCCCCGCCGCCTTCACAGAGAAGACGCTTTACATTCCAGTCCCTCCGCAGCCAGCGGAGTGCGGCGGGGAAGTCCAGCCGATCGGTCCCCAGCGACTTCACCCCGTCCGCGACCGCGCGAAGTTTTTCCAGCCTGGTTGCGGACGCGCGCTTGGTGGTCAGCACCAAGATGGGCGAGAAGTGGTGCTGAAAGATTTCCGCGCGCGGACTGACTGATCCGGAACCAGACACGATGACGCGCAAATGGCATTCGGCGAGACCACGCCGAAGGCGGAGTTTCCGAAAGCGCTCTGCCCCGAAGCCGAGCGTGTAGTCGTTCAGATCCACCGTGCGCGCACCGCTCATCACGGCGTCGGCAGTGGCGCGGAGTTCGTGGAGATGCTCGTGATCGCGCGCGCTGCTGAAGGTGGCGACAGCGCGGTTGGCCGTGGCGATCTTGCCATCGGCGGACATCGCCATGTTCACCAGCACGAACGGCAGTTCCGCACTTCGCTGTTTGCTCATCGCTTTCACAGAATCAGCATCGCGTCCCCGTAGCTAAAGAAACGGTAGCGTTCGCGCACGGCTTCAGCATAGGTGGCAAGCATCAATTCTCGGCCACGCAGCTCGCCCGGCGCGGCGAACGCGCTCACGAGCATCAGCAAAGTGGATTGTGGCAGATGAAAGTTCGTGAGGAGCGCGTCCACAACGCGGAATTGGAACGGCGGATGAATGAAGATACGGGTGCGACCACGGTGAGTTGAGAGTTGGGAGTTAAGAGTTGAGAGCGCGGCGGCGCTTTCGAGCACGCGCACCGTGGTTGTGCCCACAGCGACGACCCGGCGGCCCTCGCGTTTGGCAGCATTGATCGCGTCGGCAGTGCCGGCAGGCAGCTCGAAGCGCTCCTCGTGCATGACATGGTCGGCGAGGTTTTCCGCCTTCACCGGCGCAAAGGTCCCCAGCCCGACGTGCAGTGTGACAAAATGAATGTGCACACCCCGCTGACGAAGCCCCTCAAGCACCTCCGGGGTGAAGTGCAGTCCGGCTGTCGGCGCGGCGACGGAGCCGGCGGGTTGCGCGAAGACCGTTTGATAGCGGGTGTCGTCCTGGGCTTCCGACGCACGCCCGATGTAGGGCGGCAACGGGATTTCGCCGTGCGTTGCAAGTTCCTCCAGCAAGTTCGCCGTGCCAGTGAAACGAACCCGGCAGTGGCCCTCGGCGTTTTTCTCCTGCACCACAGCGCGCAGGAGCGAAGGTCTGCCGTCATTGGTCGAGAGTTGGATTTCGGTGCCAGCGCGAACGCGTTTGCCGGGGCGCAGCAGGGTCCACCATTCGTTGGGGGCAACCTCCTCCGCGAGGAGCAGCTCAACTTGCCCCCCGCTGAGAGACTTGAGCCCGCGCAGCCGCGCCCGGAGCACGCGGGAGTTATTTAGCACCAGCACGTCGCCCGGACGGAAAAGGTCGAGCACGTCGCGGAAGCTGCGGTGCTCCATCCGCCCGTCACGCCGGTTCAGGACGAGCAGCCGCGAACCATCCCTCTGCGCGACAGGGGTTTGCGCGATCAGTTCCGGGGGAAGAACGAAGTCGAAATCAGCCGTATGCACGGGGCAAGTGGGGCGAAGGTGGGGCAAAACAACCCATGAGTCGGAGCCAATAGAGGTAAATGGGGAAGAGAGTTTAAGCCTAGAGCCGCGAAAGGTATTCGTTAAAGTTCGCTCATTCGATGCCTAAAGGAGGCATCTTTCAACTCGCAGGACAGCGAAATCAAGGGGTTGTTTGCGAAACAAAACATTTGCAAGCACCTCACTTCCAACAAGTAACAACAATCTGAAAAATCTTGTGTGTTACCTATTGACCACTGTGGGGCAAAAGTAATACAAAGTGTGGCGCTGTGGGTCACTTTGGGTTAAGACGATTACGGTGGTCCATTGGCGTGGCAAATGACTGCAACCTCCGAAAACGTGCGCGTCACCTTCAAGGGTGAATACGACTTCGGCGTGGACGACAAGCGGCGGGTGCAAGTCCCGGCGAAGTGGCGTCCCGCTGAAGGCACGCTCCTTTCGGTGCATGTCTGGAAGGCGGAGGGCCAACGGCATCCTTGTCTGATGGTGCTGCCACCAGCCACAGCTCGAAAGTTGGAGGAAAGACTCGAAAGCATGTCCTTCAGCGACCCCAAGGCTGAGGCGCTCCGACGCCTGCTGGGCGCGGACTGCGACGATCTAACATTGGACTCGGCGGGACGCATCTGTCTGCCCGAGAAGCTGGCGAACAAGGCAAAACTTGGCAAGAAGGCCGTTTTGGTCGGCTTGTTCGACCGGTTCCAAATCTGGAATCCGGAGTTTTACGCGGACACCCAGGTCACCGATGAGGTGGCGCGCCCTGATGCCATCAAATTGATTTAGCCATGGGCCTGCTCCAACTACTCAACACCGGCAAAAGCCTCGTCGGGATCACTGACAAGCTGGTCACCCGGGTGCCGCTGGGGGAGGTCGTGCCCAACTTCAACACTCGCCCCGGGGCGATGAGCCGGGCCGTCTCGGCCGTGCGTGGCCGCAAACGCGATTCCTTCAATGCAGAGGGCCGGCCCGCAGCTCCCTCCGGTGGTCCGAAGATTCGCAGCACGGTCGCCCCAGATCCCAACCTGCCGAAAAACCCTTTCGCAAAGGCCCCCGTCAAGCGCCGCCAGCCCAAGACGGACGAGGCGCTCGAAGTGCAGGCCCAGCCCGTGGTCGTGGCGACCCTGGCCCCGGCGTTTGTGCCCCCCTCGGCGGCGAAGAGCTGGGCCGCCCGGCTGCGCGCCGTGCGGGACACCGTCCGGCGTCCGGTCGTGCGCAAGCTCAAGGTGCCGGCCCGGCTGGCGAAAGTTTTTGGCGAGCAGGCGGCGGCGGTGCGGCGGCGGGTGCCACGTGGACCGCTCGCGGCCCGGAAACTTGCAGCGGCGTAATCTGGCCCATGAACCGTGATCAACTTCATCCACAGCCCAGTGATGGTGGAGGAAGTGCTGGCCGCGCTCGGACCGAGGCCCGGCGGGACGTTCGCCGACGGGACGTTGGGTTCGGGTGGGCACGCGGCGGCGATGCTGCGGGCCAGCGGACCGACTGGATGGCTCTTTGGTTGCGATCGCGATGGCGACGCCCTTGAGGCGGCGCGCACGCGGCTGACAGCGGAGTTCGCGGGCCGGTTCGAGCTGCGGCGCGGGAATTTTGCGGAACTACCGGACTGGATCCCGGCGGACAGTTGCGACGGGGTGCTGCTGGATTTGGGCGTGAGTTCGCCGCAACTGGACCGGGCGGAACGCGGGTTCAGCTTCCAGCAGGACGGCCCGCTGGACATGCGGATGGACGCGCGACAGGCGCTGACGGCGGCGGAGCTGGTCAACTCCGCAAGCGCAGACGAGCTGGCGAAGATTTTTCGGGACTATGGCGACGAGCCGGATGCGCGGCGGGTGGCGCGGGCCATCGAGCACGACCGGCAGGCGCGGCGGTTTGAAACGACGCGGCAGTTGGCGGGATTGATGGAACGCATCTCGCCCCGGCATGGGCGCAAGGCGCATCCAGCCACCCGGGTCTTTCAAGCACTGCGCATCGCGGTAAACGACGAGATCGGCTCGTTGCAGCGCGGGCTGGCGGGGGCGGTGCGGATGCTGAAGCCCGGCGGGCGGCTCGCAGTGATTACGTTCCACTCGCTCGAAGACCGGGTGGTGAAGGAATTCGGGCGCGAGCTGGCGCGGGATTACGTGGTGCCCGGCGAGGTGGACGTGCCGGAGCTGCGGCAGCCAAGGGCACCGGTGGTGCGGCTGGTGACACGCAAGGCGACTTGCGCCAGCGAGGCCGAGGTGGCGGCGAATCCACGGGCGCGCAGCGCCCAACTGCGGGTGATCGAAAAAATTTAAGCGCAACGGAACAACGATGACGGGCAGGGCAGATAACAACAGGCAGGCGGCCGCGGAGGGTAGGCTCGGCGGCATGGGCACCGACTGACAACGGCACATGGCAAAGAACCGCAAAATCCAGTCTGGCAGCGGCGTCCGTTTGGGACCGGCGGTGAAGGTTTTCTTCGTCTGCCTGCTCATTGCCTCGCTGGGCGTGACCTTCGTCTGGCAGAAGCGGTTGCTTTACTCGCTCGGAGTGAAAACTGACGGGCTGGAGAAACGGCTCGCCCTGCTGAAGCGCGAGAACGAATTCCGCCGCCAGCAGATGGCCATGATCCAGTCCCTGCCCTATCTCGATGCGCGGGTGAAGGAGTTGAGACTTGGACTGGGCGTGCCGACGCCGGATCAGATTTTGACCCTCGTGGAAGGCGCAGTCATCCGCATCGCTCCGCGCCAGCCCGCCGCGTCCGCTGTCCCCACCCTGACCGCCCTGCCCGACAAGACCTACCTTGCTTGGGCCACGAAGCCTTTGCCGCCGACCAATCGCAAACGCTGAACGCCAAGACCACCATGAACACCACCACCATCCGCCACGACGACGAGTCCGAGTTTGAGATGAGCTTCGCCGCCTGATGTCTGCCCGGAGCACAACCCAGCCTGCCACGCTGCAGCCGTTTCAATACCGGCGGCTCGCGTTGATGGCCTTTCTGCTCCTGCTGGCTTTTTGCGGACTCGGCTACCGCCTCGTGGATTTGCAGGTCTTCCAGCATGAGGCCTTGAAGGCCAAGGCGCTGGCCCAAGTGCGCAAGACCCGCCTGCTCGAAGCCCGCCGGGGCGACATCCGCGACATCCGTGGCAACCTGCTGGCCACCAGCCGGCCTGTGAAGACCGTCTTCGCCGACCCGGTCCTGATTGGCAATCGCCAGGCCGAGGTGGCCCGCGCGCTGGCCCCCATTTTTCAAGTTTCCGAGGCGGAACTCCACCAGCGCCTCGTGCCCCAGATCTCCGTCCGCACTAATCCAGTCGCCACACTCGATGGCCGGCCGCTGACCAACAGCCACATCGTGCTGGTGGACGGCTACGTCACGACGCCACAAGGCATCTTGCACACCAACCGGCTCAACGCCCTGCTCAATGGGGTGGTGATCACCAATTACTACGCCGTCGCCACCAACCAACCGCTCGTGCTGTCCAACAGCTATCTGGTCATCTCGAACCGGATCAGCATCAGCACCAACCGGCATGTGGTGCTCGCGCACAAGGTCCCACTGGAACAGTGGGCGCAAATCAACGCCGCCATGTCCCGGCTCTCGCTTGGCGTGCCCTTCGAGGAGGAGCGCAAGCTGTTGTCCCGCAAGGAGCGCGCCTTCAATCGTGAGCTGCGCGCCAAGGCCATTAACTCCGATCCCGTTGACGACCAGATCCGTATCTATCCGAACCAAACCCTCGCCGCGCATGTGCTCGGCTTCATGGGCCCGGCCACCCGCACCAACACCGCCACTGGTGCCGTCCGCACCGAGATGGTGGGCCGGGACGGGGTTGAGCGCATGCTGGATGCCCAGCTCCGAGGCGCACGCGGCTGGCGCGACATCGAAATGGGCGGCCGCGGCACCGAGCTGGTGATGAACCGTCCGCCGCAAGTTGACGCCCAGGACGGCCTCAACGCCGTGCTCACCATCGACGCCGCCATGCAGCACATCCTGGAAACCGAGCTGGGCGAAATCATGGTGCGCTACACCCCTGCCAGCGCCTCCGGCATCGTGCTGCGGCCCCGCACCGGCGAGATCCTCGCGATGGGCTCCCTGCCGAACTACAATCCCAACCAGCCGGGCAACTCCCCCATCCCCGCGCTCAAGAACCGCATGATCGTGGACTGCTACGAGCCTGGTTCCACGGCCAAGATCATCTCCATCGGCGCGGCGCTGAACGAGGGGCTGACTCGCATGGAAGAGCCCTTGGACTGTGAAAACGGCCGCTGGCTCTACAAAGGCCGGCCGATTGAGGACCACGAGAAGCTGGGCATCGTGCCGGTGGAAAC
>CAIPBN010000657.1 GCA_903863315.1 uncultured Verrucomicrobiota bacterium
GAGCAACGCAACTGGTATGACCGCAGCAACGGTTACTACCGCTGGATTTGGCTGCTGCGCCAGAATGTGCGCGCCCGGGTTGGCGAATCCCCCTGCCCTGATCTGCCGCCCGGCGGGTCGGCCGAGGTGCGCCTTGAACTGCTGCCCGTCCGGCGCGGCACCCTGCGCTTCGACTCTGTCGCTGTCGCCTGTCCGGATCCGTTTGGGCTGTTGCGCACCTTTGTCCGCGTGCCGCATCCCCAGTCGCTGCTCATCCTGCCCAAGCGTTACTTCATCCCGCCGCTGGCGCTGTCGGGCCAGTTGAAATACCAGCAGGGCGGCGTGGCCCTGGCCGCCAGTGTCGGCGAGTCGGAGGAGTTCGTCTCCCTGCGGGACTACCGGCCAGGCGACGCGCTCCGGCACATCCACTGGCCAAGCTGGGCCAAGGCTGGCAAGCCCATTGTGAAGGAGTTTCAGGATGAGTTCTTCACCCGGCATGCGCTCATCCTCGACACGTTTCTGCCCGTGGCGGCGAGCGAGGTGTTCGAGGAGGCGGTGAGCGTGGCGGCCTCACTGGCCTGCACGGTGCAGGCCCAAGAGTCCTTGCTGGACCTGATGTTCGTCGGGCCGCAGGCGTTTTGTTTCACGATGGGCCGCGGCGTCGGGCACTTGGAGCAGCTTTTGGAAATCCTTGCGTCCGTCCAGCCCTGCCGTGACCGCGAATTCACGTCGCTGCTGCAACTCGTGCTGCAACACGCGGGCGAGTTGAGCGGGTGCCTGTGCGTATTCGTAGAATGGGATGAGCAGCGGCGCGAGTTCGTCCGCCGCTTGCGCGAACTCGGGGTTCCGCTGATGGTGCTAGTCGTGACCAACCCGGGCGCGCCCCAGCCTGATGCCGGCCCGATGCAAGGGCAGCCGGATCGATTCCGCCGCTTGGAGGTGGGAAAGGTCGCACAGGAACTGGCGAAGCTATGAACCGAGATGGCGAAGAGGATAGCGGATTGAGGATAGAAGATGGAGATGCGTGCGGGCCGCTCTTCTCTATCTTCTCCCGGTTGCCCACGCCTCACTTACCGTGAAACCGCCGCCCTTCCTCCTCGCCACTGCGCTGCTCCTCTGGGGCTGGCAGACCGGCTTGATCGCCTTCGCTCTGCTGATGGCGGTGGTGCTGGAGGCCGCGCGCTGGATTGAATGGCGGGTGGATTTCAGCAACAGCGATTTCAACCGCGTGGTGGACCTGTGCTCCCTGCTGGCGGGCTTGGGCGGCCTCTACTGTGTCCTCACCCGGGACGCGACCAATCAGGTGATGGCAATGTTCCAGGCGACGAACTTCGCCTCTCGTTCCTCCGCCATGAACTCGGTCTCGCAGACGACGTTCATCTTCTTCCAGTGGTTCCCGCTGATCCTTTTTCCCATCGTGGCCGCGCAATGCTACAGCCCGCGCGATGCCGTGCCGCGGTCCTGCTTCTTCCTCCTCGCCCGCCGGCGCTACGCCCGGTTGGGCCGGCCGCAGCCGGACCGGCCCGCCATCGACCTCGCCTATCCGTATCTGGCGGTGGTCCTGTTCTCGGCCTGTCTCGCAAACCAGCGCACCACTTGGTTTTACTTCATCCTGTGCGCCGTGGTCGGCGGCGCGCTGTGGGCCAACCGACCGCGCCGCTTCTCCGCCGTCATCTGGGTGGCCGCGCTCATCGTGGTGGTCAAGGCCGGCTTCTACGGACATCGCGGGCTGAACGAGTTCCAGGCGGTGCTGGAGAACAAGGTCGCGAACTGGGTCAGCTCGTGGGCCCGTCGAAGCGGCGACCGCAACGACGCCACCACGGCCATCGGCCGCATCGGCCAGCTCAAGCTCTCCGGGCAGATTGTCATGCACGTCGAGCCGGAGACGGGGCCGGTCCCCGCCCTGCTGCGCGACACGATGTTCAACCGCTTCGACAGCCCGCGCTGGAGCCACTCGCCCCGGCCGACGGAAGTGCCAGTGCAGGCGATTGGCGACGGTGCCACCTGGCCGGTTGTGCCCCGCATTGCCACCAACGTGGTCCGACTGTCTTCCTTCGCTTCACGGGGACAGGCGGTGCTGTCCCTGCCACCCGGCACAACCTTGGTGGAGAATCTCGCCGCTGCGGAAATGCTCAGCAGTCAGGCGGGCACGGTGCGCGTGACGCAGGCCCCGGACTTTCTTTATCTGCGGGTCCAGCACGCGCGCGGTGCCGAACACAGCGCGCCGCCTTTTCCGCCCAGTTCCGACAAGTCCGTCTCGCCTGATCTGGCCGTCCCCTTGCGCGAGCAGGAGGCCGTCAC
>CAIPBN010000658.1 GCA_903863315.1 uncultured Verrucomicrobiota bacterium
TACTACGTGTTCCAAAGCTGGCCAAACTCCTGCGCGATGGGCGGACGCGACGGCGCGGGCGACCGCTTGCGCGAAAAGCAGCGCACGCTGCCGCATCTCTTCTCGAACCTGAGCATCCTCTCGACGCTCGGCGTGCGCCCGCCGGGCGGCTGCCATTTTCCGCTGGCCGGATGGGGCGAGTTCGCGCGCATGGCGCAGCCGCTCATCGAGCGCGACATTTACGGCAAGGCCGCCGCCGGTCCGCTCACCGCGCCAAACTTGCGTCGCATCGCCTTCGCCAGCGTCGCGCAGGACGCGCTCACGCTGGAGTTCGACCAACCCGTCGTCTGGGACGACAAGCTGGTCGGGCAGTTCTACCTCGACGGCGCGAAGGACCAAGTCGCCTCCGGCAGCGTCGCGGGAAATGTGCTCACGCTGAAGTTGAAGGAACCGGGCGCCGCCAAACAAATCACCTACCTCAAGGAAATCGCGTGGAACCAAGACACGTTGCTGGTCGGCGCGAACGGGCTCGCGGCGCTGACCTTTTGCGAGGTGCCCATTCTTTCCGGCAAATCTGCCAAGTAATCTCAACCCAACATGAATCAACTAACCCGCACCTTGCTGACAGCGCTGACCCTTTGCGCCCTTCCGTTCACCACACCGGCTCAGACCGACTCGACCAGGGCTGGCGAGAAGGTGACGCCGGCTGTCCGCTTCGACCCGGTCGTGCGCGACATCGAGGGCTGGAAGATCCACATCGAGCCGGCGCTCATCGATGGCGAGCACCGCGAAGAAGGGGCAAAGGTGATCACCATGCTGGCCAATCATTTGCAGCGCATCAAAATCCTCCTGCCTGCCGGACCGCTGGCGAAGATGCAGACCTTGGAAATCTGGATTGAGCACAGCCATCCGACCCTCAAGCCCATGCAGTATCACCCAAGCCGGAGCTGGCTCGTCGCGAACAAGCACGACCCGCGGCTCACGCGCAAGGTCCACATCCCGCAGGCCCGCGAACTCCTCTCGCGCGAGCAGATGCTCAAGCACCCCGCGGTCATCCTCCATGAACTGGCCCACGCCTACCACGACCAGATTCTGACCTTCGAGCATCCGGAAGTGCTCGCCGCCTACGAGAAGGCGAAGGCCGGCGGCACTTACGAAAACGTCCTCCTCTACACCGGAAAAAAGCTGAAGCACTACGGCCTGACCAACCACAAGGAATACTTCGCCGAGGGCACCGAAGCCTTCTTCTACCGCAACGATTTTTACCCCTTCGTCCGCGCCGAGTTGAAGGAGCATGACCCGACGCTGCACGACGTGCTGGAGAAAATCTGGAGCGACACGCCCGACACGAAACCCAAGTCCGCAAGGTGAATGTATTGCCCCCTGCGATCGGACACAGGCGGGCTGTGCGAATTTCTGACAGAGCAGATCGGACTGAAAGAATGAAGACTCCAGTTTCAAACTCAGGGCACCGTCCCACCGTCTCTTTCCGCTCCCTTCTTTTTGTCAGCCTATTCGCCGTCCTGCTCGCACTCGCGTCCCTTTGCACTCCCCGCGCCTCCGCCGCGGAACGGCCAAACATCCTCCTCATCCTCGCCGATGACCTCGGCTACGGCGATGTGCGCTGCTACAATGCGGAATCAAAAGTGTCTACGCCGAACCTCGACCGCCTCGCGCGCGAGGGGATGCGCTTCACCGATGCGCACAGCCCTTGCACGGTCTGCACGCCGACACGCTACGCGCTGATGACCGGACAGATGCCATTCCGCGTGCCGAGAGGCGGCGCGGTGTTCACCGGCGTGGGCGGACCTTCGCTCATCGCGCCGGGCCGTCTCACGTTGCCCGCGATGCTGAAGCAGCAGGGCTACGCCACCGCCGCCGTCGGCAAGTGGCACGTCGGCTTCACGTTTCGCGACGCCGAGGGCAATCCCATCAATGACAACGGCCTTGAAGCGGTGCGCAAGGTGGATTTCTCGCGTCGCATTGAGGGCGGGCCGTTGGACCACGGGTTCGAGCGTTTCTTCGGCACGACCTGCTGTCCCACCACCGACTGGCTATACGCTTTCATTGACGGCGACCGCATTCCCAAGCCGCCCACTGGTCCGCTCGCTCGCTCGACTTTGCCGAGCCACCCTTACGCGAACGACTGCCGTGCCGGTCTAATCGCGCCGGATTTCGACATGCTGGAGGTGGACATGGTCTTTCTGCAGAAGAGCCGCGAGTTCATCGCGCAGCATGTCCGCAACTCGCCGAAGAAGCCCTTCTTCCTTTATCACGCCACGCAGGCCGTCCATCTGCCGTCCTTTGCCGGGAAAGATTTTCGTGGCAAGACGCAGGCCGGGCCACATGGCGATTTTATCTTCCAGTTCGACCACATCGTCGGCGAGCTGCTAAAGGAACTCGACCGGCACGGCCTCGCGCAGAACACACTCGTGATCCTCAGCAGCGACAACGGACCTGAGACCACGGCAATCATCCACATGCGCACCGACCACGGCCACGACGGCGCGCGTCCGTGGCGCGGCGTGAAGCGCGACAATTGGGAAGGCGGCCATCGTGTGCCATTCATTGTGCGTTGGCCCGGTCGTGTGCCGGCCGGCACGACGAGCACGGAGCTCACCAGTCTCACCGACGTGATGGCGACCGTCGCCGCCATCACCGGCGCGGAACTGCCGCGCGCCGCCGCCGAGGATAGCTTCAACCTGCTCCCCGCCCTCGAAGGCAAAGCCACCGCGCCCATCCGCCCGTATCTGATCACGCAAGCCTTCAGCGGGGAGCGCACGCTCTCGATTCGGCGCGAGAACTGGAAATACATTGCCCATCGCGGCTCTGGCGGGAACAACTACGACAAAGGCGAGCTGATGCGCTACGCGCTGCCCGAGACCGACCCCGAAGCCTCCGGCCAACTTTACGACCTCGCCACCGACCCCGGTGAGCGGACGAATCTCTACTCGCGGAAACCGGAGCTTGTGCAGGAACTCAAGGCCTTGCTCGACAACTTGAAATTCTCCGGTCGCAGCCGGCCCTGAAGTGACATGAAGATTTACGACAGAAAAAATAGGACTGATAGCGCTGCTTGCCCGGCCGGAATTATTTCCGCCCCCTTTTTCGGTCGCATGCCGGCGTTGAACCTCGCCCGCCATCAGCCATGAGACTCAACACCGCATTCTCCATCAAGGGCTCTGTGCTTCGATTCATCATGGCCCTCTTTCTCTGCGCGCGTGTATTCGCGCATCCGGTGCCCGAGGGAGCGCAGTGGCTGGTTTATCCCGGTGCCGACGGACCGGGCAAAGGGAAGCACATCGTGCTCATCGCGGCGGAACAGGAATACCGCAGCGAGCAATCCATGCCGATGCTGGCGAAGATTCTCAGCGCGCGTCACGGGTTCGACTGCACCGTGCTCTTCGGCGTGAACGACAAGGGCGAGGTGGACCCCACGATGCCGGTTTATCCGGAGAAAGGCCGCGAGGCGGAGTTCAAGGAGCACCACATCCCCGGACTCGAACACCTCGCTTCGGCGGACCTGGTCATCTTCTTCACGCGCCTGCTCACGCTACCGAAGGGCGAGCAGGAGTTGATTGTGAAGTATGTGGACTCGGGCAAACCCTTCATCGCCCTGCGCACGGCGAATCACGGTTTTCGCGGACCCCTGCCCTACAAAATCAGCGGCCGGCAGGTGCGCTGGGGCGAGGACGTGCTGGGCGGCTCCTTCCTTAACCATCACGGCCGCTGGCAGGCTGACTCGACGCGCGGCCGCATCGTCGAGGAGCAGAAGAGCCATCCCATCCTCACCGGCGTGAGCGACATCTGGGGCAAGTCAGACGTGTATCGCACCTACAAGGAAGGCGCGAGTCTCCCGTCGGACTGCACAGCGCTCGTGTGGGGCCAGCCGCTCATGGGCCGTCAGCCCGACGACCCGCCGAACCCGAAGCTCGAGCCGCTGCCAGTCGCGTGGTTCAAGCACTGGCAGACCGGCACCGGCAAAAGCGCGCGCGTCTTTCACTCCACGATGGGCAGCGGCAGCGACCTGCAGAGCGCGGGCCTGCGCCGTCTCATCATAAACGCCGCCTACTGGGGCATGGAAATGGAGTCCGCCATCTCCGCCACCCGCAGCGTGGACATCGTCGGCACTTACCAGCCGCTCGACAGCGGGTTCAACTATCAGAAGCTGGGCGTGACGCCCAAGCCAGTCGCAGCCTACAAATAGTCCGATGAAACAGACTTCCCTCCTCCTCGCACTGCTTGTCGCCGCATTCTCCGCGCAAGCGAAACCACTCAAAGTCTTCATCCTCGCCGGGCAGTCCAACATGGAGGGGCACGCGAAGGTCGAGACGTTCGACTACATCGGTGACGACCCGGCGACGGCGCCGCTTTTGAAACGGATGCGCGGTGCGGATGGCAAACCGACGGTATGCGATCACGTCTGGATTTCCTATCTCACCGGCCGATACGATGGGAGCGCCAATGGCGAAGGCATCGGCAAACTCACGGCGGGCTATGGCGCCCGCGGGGATAATCCCACGAAGGATGGCGGGAAAATCGGACCGGAGTTCACGTTCGGCCTCACGCTGGACGCGGCGCTGCAGGAACCGGTGCTCATCATCAAGACGGCTTGGGGCGGGAGGAGCTTGCACACGGATTTCCGACCGCCGAGCGCGGGGCCGTATGCGTTGAGCGCCTGGCAAAGGGAGAACTACCCCAAGCAGGCAGGCCACGGGATCCCGAAGGACTTCGCGAAGTGGCAGGCCGACAAGGTGAAGGAAACAGGCGTGTTTTACCGGTTCATGGTGGCCCATGTGAAACAGGTGCTCGCCGACCCGAAGCGCGTGTGCCCGGCGTATGACGCCGCGCAGGGCTTCGAGCTGGCGGGCTTCGTGTGGCTTCAGGGCTGGAACGACATGGTGGATGGCCACGTTTATCCGGCGCACAACCAGCCCGAACGCTTTGCGCTCTACTCGGAGTTGCTCGGCCATTTCATCCGCGACGTGCGCCGCGACCTCGGCGCGCCGAAGATGCCGTTCGTCATCGGGGTGCTGGGCGTGGATGGGCTGAAAGCGAACAAGGACATTCTCGCTTTTCGCGAGGCGATGGCAGCGCCCGCCTCGTTGCCGGATTTCAAGGGCAATGTCGCCGCCGTGCAGACCGCACCGTTTTGGGCCGAGGAGCTGGGGGCAATTGATGCCAAGCGGGCCAAGGTTTCGCAGATGGGACATTTCCTTCGAAGCAAACACAAGGACCACGCGAACAAAGACGGCACGATGACCGAAGCGCAGCAGCGCGCGTATCTGAAGCAGTATGAAGCCGACCTCATCTCGCCGGCTGAGGAAGCCATGTGGAAACGCGGCGCGTCGAACGCCGGCTACCATTACCTCGGCTGCGCCAAGACCTTCGCGCAGATGGGCAAGGCTTTTGCTGACGCCTTGCTACGATTGCAAAAATAAATGCCAGAATCAGGAATCAGAGTTCGTCAAGCGTTCGTCACAATCATGAAAACAGGAAGAACAATAGCAAGAACAGGAGCCGTCATGCTATTGATGACGGGTGCGGTGATGGCCGAGAAGGAAGGAGCTGTGAGCCGTGTCGCTGCTCAAGAAACGACATACGAATCAGTCGTCATGCCGTTTCTCAGCACCTATTGCACTTCCTGCCATGGCGAAACAAAGTCCAAGGGAGATGTAACGTTGAATGATATTAGCGCGGATTTGGCCGCAGGCAAAGACATCGACCTCTGGAATGTGGTGCTCAAACAATTGGTGTTGTCCGAAATGCCGCCCGCAAAAGAAAAAAAGCAGCCCAAAGAAAGCGAAATCAATAAGGTGATAGACTGGATTAATGCCGAGCTGAAAAAATCAGGTAACGTAGCGAGCCTCTATCACCAACTTGAAAGCCCCAATTACGGAAACCTTGTTAATCACAAAAAGCTATTCAGTGGTGAAATAAAGACCAAACCATTTTCTCCCGCTCGCTTGTGGAGAATGAGCGAAAAAGTTTTCGATAACGTGAAATCAAACTATGGTGTTGATGTCACTAATATCAGGCAGCCATTCCTCCTTGATGACAAGAAGGGCATTAGGGATTACGCGAATCTCTTATTTGCTGATTCGGCGGTGGTGAATGTTTTGATGGCGAACGCTGGACACTGCGTAGATCAACTCATGGAAAAGAATCAGGCCATAAGGGACCTCGCGACTGGCTCTCCCACCCCAGACCAATTGGGTGCGGCAGTGTCCCAACACTTCAAGCGAGTTGTATTTCGCGATCCATCCCAGGACGAAATAAATAAATACCTCGGGCTTTACCAAGGCTCCGTCCAAGAAGGCGGCAATAGGGAAGCTCTCAGACTCATGCTTATGGCAGTCATGCTGCACCCAGAATCGGTTTACCGACTTGAAATTGGTCTTGGTAGCGAAGATTCTTATGGTCGTCGACTTTTATCGCCCACCGAACTCGCCTATTCGATTGCCTATGCCTTAACTGACAGTCGCCCCGACAGATCGCTCTTGCAGGCCGCCGAATCTGGCAAACTGAAAACTAAAGACGATGTGCACGAGCAGGTCTCTCGGATGCTCGCGGACGAATCGATTGATAAGCCAAGAATTCTTCGGTTTTTCCAGGAGTTCTTCAACTACAATCAAGCGCATAAAATCTTTAAGGATGAAGGCAGGTCAGGAGGGTTTAGGTATTATAGCGAGAACTATCCGCGCATGTATGAGCGAGACGCTGATTTTTTCGTGATGAATATCCTCGATAAAGATAAGGATGTTTTCAGACAACTACTGCTATCAGACGAATATTTTATCCTTAACCGGCAAACCTTCAGAAATACTGTTTTCGATTTTTACGAACGAAACAAGCCGCTGATCGATAGCGGTATTATTTCAGAAGATAAAACAAAGGAGTTATTAAAAGCTCTGGGACTGAAAAGCTGGGGGGAGCTCAATGTGAAATATTATTTACACGGGTTCGACCGCGGTTTTCGGGGGAGCGCTGGTGAGATCAAAAAAATGGCTAATGCCGTCCGCACAGACCAGCCAAAAAGCACCAGCAAGGAAATTAGTGAAGCCATGCATCCTCTCTACACCAAAATGCCCATGGTCTACGATCTGGGAGATAACGAGCAGAACTTCCTTCTCCCGCAACCCTACAAAAGACCAAATCGGGCGGGTATGCTCACCCATCCTGCCTGGTTAATTGCCTTTTCACTCAATGATCACACCGATCCCATCCGTCGTGGCAAATGGATCAGGGAACGCTTGTTGGCGGGTCTGGTTCCTAATGTCCCGATTACCGTGGATGCCACCATCCCGGTAGATCATCACAAGACCCTTAGAGAAAGACTTACCGTCACGGAAAAGCAAGAATGCTGGCGTTGTCATGAGCAGATGAACCCTTTGGGACATCCTTTTGAGATCTATGATGACTTTGGACGTTACCGCACTGAGGAATTCCTCGATAAATTACCCAAGGTGAACGGCAGATACCCAAGCAAGCCAGTGAATGCCGCTGGCGCCCTAACCGGAACCGGCGAAATAGGATTGGACGGCGAGGTGAAGGACGCCTTGGAATTGATCAAAAAGCTGGCCGATTCAGACAAGGTGAGACAGTCCATGATTCGGCACGTATTTCGCTACTACATGGGTCGCAATGAGATGCTCTCCGACTCTGTGACTCTGATGGAAGCTGATAGAGCCTACTTGGAAAGTGGCGGAAGTTTCAAGGCTCTTGTGGTCTCGTTGCTTACCTCCGACTCTTTCCTTTACCGCAAAACACTCTAGTTTAACAAGATAAACACTATGGCAAATTCTCGACGCACTTTTATAAACGATCTTTCTCTGGGAGCCGGAGGCTTCCTTCTCGCTCCGCTATTGCAAGCCGTGGAAAGGCAAGCCAATGGCAACACTAAGGCCTTGCCCAGTCGCTTTGTTTTTATGGTCAAGAA
>CAIPBN010000659.1 GCA_903863315.1 uncultured Verrucomicrobiota bacterium
CCAAGCTGGAGGAATACTTCCAAGGCATCCGCGACATCGAAACCCGGCTCGCGAAGGAAGAGCAGTGGATGGGCGTGCCGCAGCCCGCACCCCCAATCGCCGAGCCCAAGCCCGGTGTGAACGGCAAGGAGGAGATCAAGCTCATCTACGACATCATGATTGCCGCCATGCAGACGGACAGCACGCGGGTGATGACCTTCCGCCAGCCCGTGAACACGCTGCTGACCGCGCTCGACATCAAGGTGCATCCGCATGACATGAGCCACTATCACACCACGCTCGGCGAGAAGCTGGACGCCTCCCAGCGCCGCGACCTGGCGCAGAGCGAGCTGCTCGCGGGCTTCCTCGACAAGCTCAAGGCCACGAAGGAATCCGATGGCACCACGCTCTTTGACAACGTCGCCCTGGCCTACGGCAGCAACATCCGCACCGGCCACGAACTGAGCAATTGCCCCACCATCCTCACCGGGCGGGCCGCGGGCCTCAAACTCGGGCAGAGCATCGTCGCCCCGAAGGACACGCCGTTGTGCAATGTCTGGCTGACCATGCTGCGCGGGGTGGGCGTCAAGGCCGAGCGGCATGGTGACAGCACCGGAGAGCTGAAAGAGATTCTGGCCTGAGCGGGAGTGGCTGATTCCTGTCCCGCGAACTCCTCCGGCAAACCATGAAAACCCGCCCCGTCTTTCCAATCATCCTTGGCATCGCGCTGGGTCCGCTCAGCGGTTTGGTTTTCGCCCAAACCAAGGCGACGACGCCCAAGGGCGAACCCACCAATGCGGTCGAAGCCGCCAAGCAAAAGGCCAAGGCTGATGCTGAGCTGGAGGCAAACTATCAGGCTCTGGTCGCGAAGCTGCCGTCGGAGCAGCAGGCTTGGGAACGCGTGTTGCAGGCCCAGCTCGGCGGGTTCTACCTGCCCATCCACAAGCGCGAGAAAGTCGCGGGCCGCTCGAACGCCTGGGATTTCGTGCAGGATGACCCCAAGCTTCCCCGCGTGCTGCTCATCGGCGATTCCGTTTCGCGCGGCTACACGCAGGCCACACGGAAGGCGCTGGCGGGCAAAGTGAATGTGCATCGGGCTCCGGCGAACTGCGGTCCAACGGCCAGCGGCCTGAAGAATCTCGACGTCTGGCTCGGAAGCGGGAAATGGGACGCGATCCACTTCAACTTTGGCATCCACGACCGCAACACGGCGATCGCCGACTACACCCAGCGGTTGGAGCAGCTTGTCGAGCGCATGAAAAAGACCGGGGCCAAGCTCATCTGGGCCAGCACCACGCCCATCCCCGACTCGCCCGATGGCAAGCAAACCGCCGCCTCGATCGTTGAGCGGAACAAAGCGGCCGCTGTCGTGATGAAGAAGCATGGCGTGCTCACGGATGATTTGTTTGCGGCCATTGCGCCGCGTCTGGCTGAGATGCAGCCGCCGAATGACGTGCATTTCAACGCCAAGGGTTACGACTTCCTCGGCGAGACCGTGGCGGCGTCCATCCAGCAGGCTTTGAAGTAGGTTTCGTGCCTTCGATGTCCCGAGTCTCCGACCTCGTTGTCAGCCACAACTTGCCTTAACCTCAACGACGAACACATGAACTTCCTTCGCACCATCACCCTGCTCGCAGGGATGCTGTCACTCGCCGTCTGCGGGGCGGCGGACGCAACGCTGACCATCGAAGGCCAGGCCGGGCTGGGCAAGGGTCAGCACATTGTCTTCGTCACGGGCGAGGAATACTACCGCTCGGAGGAGGGCATGAGCATGTTCGCCAAAATCCTGGCCCGGCATCATGGCTTCAAATGCACCGTGCTGTTCGCCATCGACCCGGCCACCGGCCACATCAATCCCAACCGCAACAAGCACATCCCGGGACTCGCCGCGTTGGACAACGCCGACTTGATGGTGATTTTCGCCCGCTTCCGCGAACTGCCGGACGCGGACATGAAGCACATCGTGGACTACGTGAACGCTGGCAAGCCCGTCCTCGGCATTCGCAACGCGACCCACGCCTTCCGGTATCCACCGAACAGTGCGAGCGCCTACAAGAACTGGGACTTCCAGAGCAAAGAATGGCGCGGCGGCTTCGGTCAGCAAATCCTGGGCGACACTTGGATTGCCCACTACGGCAAGTTTCAGAAGGAGGCCACCCTAGCTCATGTCAATCCAGCGCAGCGCAGCCATCCCGTCCTGCGCGGCGTCGGGGACACCATCTTCTGTCACACGGACGTGAACTCCGTCGAGCGGCTCACGGCAGACGAGGTCGTGCTCTTTCGTGGCCAGGTGCTGTCTGGGCTGAAACCAACCGATCCGCCCGTGACCGACCAGCGCAAAGATGTCCGAATGCCTTTCGCCTGGTTCAAGACCTACACCGCGCCTTCCGGCAAGCAGGGCCGCTCGTTCACGACGACCGCCGGAGCGTCTTTGGACTGGCTCAACGAAGACTTAAGGCGAATGATGGTCAACGCGATGCTGTCGTTGACCGGCCATGAAAAAGACATTCCCGAACGAACCGTGGTCACGTTCGTGGATGACTACCAACCCCGCCCAACCGGCGCGATTGCGGATGCCGTCTGGGCTTCCGAGAAGCTGACGCCAACTAGTTTCGCGCCCCTTTCCAAGTAACCCCGCACCACGGTCCGTATCCGAACCTATTCATGAAACAAGCACTGCTGACACTTCTGGCCATCGCCACCTTCGTGAGCGCCGCCCCCCTCGTCTTCCAAGGCACCGATGGCCCCGGCAAGGGCAAGCATCTCGTCTTCATTGCGGGCGACCACGAGTATCGCTCGGAGGAGTCGCTGCCGGCGCTGGCGCGGTTGCTCGCGAAGCATCACGGATTCAAGTGCACGGTGCTCTTCGACATCGATCCCGCCACGGGCGAGATTGTCGCAGGCACTCCCTCTAACATCCCGGGCCTCGAAGCGCTCGCCACGGCGGACCTCGCGGTGGTGTTCCTGCGCTTCCAGTCGTTGCCAGCGGAGCAAATGAAGCACTTCGACGAGTATCTCAAGCGCGGCGGGCCGGTCGTCGGGCTGCGCACGGCCACGCACGCCTTCAGCGGAACCAAGGAACCGTTCGCCAAATACAATTACAA
>CAIPBN010000660.1 GCA_903863315.1 uncultured Verrucomicrobiota bacterium
CGATTTCATCCGCCGTAACGCCGACACCGACCCCTATCTCACGCACGCCGGCATGATGGCCTTGCTCGGCATCGGTGACTTCGACGCCATCCAGCGCGCGGCGCGGGACGAGTCGCCGGCCGTGCGCCGCGCCGCGATGCTGTGCATGCAGCGGTTGCTGCGCCCGGAAATCGCCCAGTTTCTCCGCGACCCCGACCCGCGCCTCGTCCTCGAAGCCGCCCGCGCCATCAACGACGCCGGCATCGAACCCGCCTACCCCGCCCTCGCCGCACTCCTCGACCCCAGTAGGAGACGACGTGAGGAGTCTCTCGCTTCCTCCCCAGACGCCAAACCCCAGACCCCAGACCCGAGTCAGAGACTCCTCACGTCGTCTCCTACGGAGGCTTTGCTGCGCCGCGCCTTGAACGCCCACTACCGCCTCGGCCACGCCACGAACGCCCAAGCCCTCGCCGAGTTCGCCACGCGCACCAACGCCTCCGACGCCCTCCGCGCCGAAAGCCTCTTCCTCCTCAGCGCTTGGGAAATCCAGCCCGCCACGCCCGGCAACGTCCCGGCCAAAATCGCCAGTGTGGACGGCCACGGCTCCACGCCGCTCGTGAACCCGGAGAACTGGCCTGGCTGGTTCGACCGCGTCTGCGGCCTCTGGCGTCCCCTCCCACCGCGCGATGCCACCGCCGCCCGCGACGCGCTCCGACCACACTTGGCCAGCCTGTTGCGCGCCCCCGGCACCAACACCGTCCTTGCCGCCATCGCTGCTGTTGAAAAGTTAGCTCTCGCCGAAGCCGCTCCGGACCTCGCTGCCTTGCTCAAAGACACAACGCAATCCGCGCCCGTCCGTGTCGCGAGCCTTCGCACGTTGGGGAGTTCCGCGTTCAAGGTTCCAAGTTCAAAGTTGCTCGCCGAGTCGGTCACGCTCGCGCTCGCGGACGCCGACACCTCCGTCCGCCGCGAGGCCGTGAAGCTTGCCGCCGCAGGCAATCCGACCACCGCCGTCCCGCTGCTCGGCCGCGTCCTCACTGAGGAAAAGGACATTCGCCTCCGCCAAGCCGCGATCACCGCTCTCGGCGATTTGCCCGGCCCCGCCGCTGACGCTGTCCTTGCCCAGCAACTCGCATTGCTGACAGAAAAGAAACTTTCCCCCGAACTGCACCTCGAAGTCCTCGAAGCTGCCGCGAAGCGTCCTTCTCTGGCCGCCAAAGAGAAAGATGGAGTGTCAGGCGGGACGCCGGACCTGCTTCACGCGTTCCGTCCCGCGCTTGCTGGCGGCGACGCCGCCGAAGGCAAGCGCGTCTTCCACGAACACGCCGGCGCGCAATGCCTCCGCTGTCATGCCGTGCGCGGCAACGGCGGCATCGTTGGTCCGGGACTTACCGGAGTGGGCAAACGCCTCACGCGTGAGCAGCTTCTGGAGAGCATCGTCCTTCCGAACCGGACCATCGCCGCTGGCTTCGAGAACGCGACCATCGTGCTGAAGAGCGGCGTGAGCCACAACGGCCTCGTGAAATCTGAAACTGCCACCGAGCTGGTCTTGGACTCGCCGGAGGACGGCAAGCTGACGTTGAAGAAGAGCGACATCGAGAAGCGGCTGCGGGGTCTTTCCGCCATGCCCGAGGGCATGGACAAGCTGATGACCCGGCGCGAGCTGCGGGACTTGGTCGAGTATCTCGCCGGACTCAAATAGCGACGGAGGCGGCGATGAGTCGCTCCACCCGTTCGACATCTGCCGGCACGTCCACGCCCACGCTGTCGTAGTCCACGCGCGCCACGGCGATGGGGATGCCGTTCTCCAAGGCGCGGAGCTGTTCCAGCCGCTCGGCCTGTTCCAGCGGGGATTGCGGAAACTTCACCAGCCGCAACAGGGTGTCCCGCCGGTAGCCGTAGATGCCCAGATGTTTCAGGAAGGGAAATGCGGCGAGCTGCGCGGCGGCCGGCTGCGCGGCCTGATCGCGGAGGTAGGGAATGGTCCGGCGGGAGAAGTAGAGCGCCCGGCCGGCGGCATCCGTCACCACCTTGACCACGTTGGGGTTGTCGTATTCCTCAACGCTCCTGATCGCCGTGGCCGCAGTGGACATTTCCGCGTCCGCCAGCGCCTTCGCCACCACGTCGATGACCGCGGGATCGATGAGCGGCTCGTCACCTTGGATGTTCACGATGGCGTCGCAGGCGCAACGTGCCGCCACTTCGGCGATGCGGTCGGAGCCGCTGGGATGGTCGGCGCGGGTCAGCTCCACGCGGCAGAATTTCCGTGCGACTTCGGCGATGCGCGCGTCGTCGGTCGCCACGATGACTTCGCGCAGCGACCCCGCGAGCTGGCAGCGCTCGATGACCCGCTGGATCAGCGGTTTGCCGGCGATGAGGTGCAGCGGCTTGCCGGGAAAGCGGGAGGCGGCGAAGCGCGCGGGGATGATGCCGAGAATGTTCACAGCGACTCTGTAGGCGAACCCCGAGGGGATTGCACGCAGGAAACGAAGGCTACTTCGCGACGCTTTCCACAAACGGTTTGCCCGATTCGTAGAGTGTCAGGCGGGCGCGGATTTCCATGCCCGCCGGGGCGTTGGTTCCGGCGACGGCCATGGCGAGTCGGGCTTGGGCGACCGCCTGATCAAATTTTCCGGCGGCCGCATAGGCCGCCGCTAGCACGTCTAGAAACTCGGCATTCTTTGGGCCGGCGAGGCGGTGCGCGTGTTCGGCGACGGCCACGGCCCGGGCCGGGTCGCGGATGCGGGCGTCGGGATGAGTGGCGAGCGTCCAAGCGAGGCGATAAAGCGCGGGCATGAAATCTGGCTTCAGTCGTGCCGCTGCGTCCCAATGATGCAGCGCGCTTGGCCAGTCGCCCTGCATCGAAGCCAGTGAGCCGGCGTTGAACTGCCCTTGCACCGACTCGGGTTCGTGTTGGAGCAGCAGGCTGTTGTGTTGGCGTGCCAAATCCATCAAGCCTTTCGCCCCGTAGAGGGTTACGAGTTGTAACCGCGCACGGACGGAGGCCGGCTGTTGTCGGACGATTAACTCAAGCTGGGTGATGGCCTGCTCCGGCTGGCCCTGATCGCTTAGTGCCATGGCGTAATTGAAGCGTGCCTCCAGGTTGGCAGGTTGGAGGCGGAGGCTCTCGGAGTAGTGCTTCAAGGCTTCCACTGAGCGGCCTTGCTCCGCGAGCAGGTTAGCCAGGTTGTGATGTGCGCCGGCGTGGCCTGGGTGACAGCGAAGGGCCTCGCGGTAGTGAGCTTCAGCGCGCTGCGCCAGACCGACTTCAGCGAGGGTGATGGCGAAATTGTAATGGGTCGTCGGGTTGTCTCGCCGCACTGCCAGCGAACGTTCGTAGAGCTCGATGGCTCGGGCGTGCTGGCCAAGGCGGGCCAAGCTGTTCGCCAGATTAGTCATGGCCACGAAATTGTTCCGCGTCACACGGACGGTTTGATCAAAGATGGTCACGCTGTCTCGCCAGTGCCGCAGTTCGCTGCGGGTCATAAGCGCGCAGAACAGCAAGGCTAGGCCACTCAGGGCCGTCCCCAGTAGCCTGCCAAGGGGCTTTTGGGCGAGCCACCCATCCAGACACCAGACCAGTGCGATGAAAAGACCGATCAAGGGGACGTAAGTGTAGCGGTTGGCGATGGCCTGCTCGCCGACTTGCACCAACCCGATGACCGGCACCAGCGTGCCCAGAAACCAGAGCCATCCCACCAGCAGCCAGGGTTCGCGGCTCAGCCGCTTGAGGCCAACGCCGGTGATGCCGAGCAGCAAAGTCAGTGCGCCGCCGACCTGCCACGGCTGCCATGCGATCGGCAGGGGGTAGAGGATGGCCAAATCCACCGGCCAGCAAGTTAGGCCCAGATACCTTGCGTAGGCCACCGGCAGGTTGGCGAGGCGCGCGGCCAGCGGATGATGGGCTTCGGTCATCATCGCTCCCACTTTCTGTTGGGCGAGATAAGTGCCAAGTGCGGCCAGCCCCACCATGATGAAGAGCAGGGCCTTCTCCCACAGCAAGGGGAACAGCTTTACCGCCAGTGCTCTCCAGTCGCTGTGGGAGTTAAATTGCGCCCGGCGTAGTGGCCAGACATCAAGCAGCAAGAGCACAAAGGGAAACGTGAGAATCATGGGCTTGGACATCAGGCCCAGCACGAAGCACAGGTTCACGCCCATCAAACGGCCTTTGCTCGGCGCACGGGTGTAGTGCGCGTAAGCCAGCAGCCCGAGGAACCAGAAGCCGGCGCAGAGGACATCCTTGCGCTCGGCCACCCACGCGACTGATTCGATGTGTAAGGGGTGCCAGGCAAACAGCGTTGCGATCAAGGCAGCGGGCAGCGTCCGTCCGGACAACGCGTGGAGCGCCAGGCAGAGCAGCGCGGCGTTGACGGCATGAATCAGAACGCTGGTGAGATGGTGCCCGCCGGGTTCAAGGCCGAACAGCTCGACATCCAGCATGTGCGAAAGCCAGCTCAGGGGCCGCCAGTAATCAATGTCTGCAGCCAGGAAGGCCCATTTGACGCC
>CAIPBN010000661.1 GCA_903863315.1 uncultured Verrucomicrobiota bacterium
AGCGTTTGAAAAGGCGGTGCAGACCACACGGTTTGAGAACTTGTTCCTCATGACTGCGGGGAAGATGGTGCCTAATCCTGCGGAATTGTTGGCGGGGCCATGGGCCAAGCAGCTCATCGAAGAGGCGACCAAAAGATACGATAAAGTTGTGCTAGATAACGCGCCGGTCAACGCAGTCAGTGACACTTTGCTGATCTGCAAAGAAGCGCAGACTATATGTCTGGTAATGCACGCAAGGCGGACACCGATTCGTGCTGTTTCTCGCGCCTTGGAAATGCTGCGTCGGGCAGGTGGCAAACCTTCGGGAGTTGTTCTGAACTTCCTTCCTGGGAGTGCTGGTGCCGGATATTACTACTATTACTCTGACAACAAGTATTACGGCAGCAAGGGAGTGTATGGGGCCAGTTCATCCAAGGGCTGAGCTTTAGTTCTGGTATCGGGCAGCTTTGTTGAGAGTGGTTCCGATGGGATGGCAAAACATTTGGTTCAGAACGCGCGTTGAGTGACAAACTTCTACTGATTGATGACGAAACGGATGTTCAGTATTCGTTTCGACGGATTTTCTCTTCGACACTGATCGAATTGCACACCGCTTCAAGTGGGGAGGAGGGGTTAGTAAGTGTGCAGGCGGCCAAACCGGATCTGGTGCTCATGGATGTCCGCATGGGATCTGGCATGAACGGACTGGAGACGTTGCGGAAACTACGACAAATCGATGCACGTTTGCCGGTAATCATGATGACCGCCTACGGCACCACGCAGACGGCGATCGAGGCGATGAAGCTTGGGGCATATGATTATCTGCTCAAGCCGTTCGATGTTCCAAAGCTCAAGGAGATCGTCAGCGACGCGCTCAAGGCTTCCAGGGCAATGCGGCAGACCGTGTCGTATCAGCCATTGCTGGAGTCCGAGGATTACGATTTGGGAATCGTAGGGCGCAGTGCCTGCATGCAGGAGGTGTTTAAGTTGATCGGCCAGACAGCGGGGACTGATGCGACTGTGCTCATCACCGGTGAGAGTGGAACCGGCAAGGAACTGGTGGCGCGGGCGATTTACACACACAGCCGACGATCCAACCAACCATTCCTAGCGATCAACTGTGCAGCGATTCCGGAGCAATTATTGGAAAGCGAGTTGTTTGGCCATGAAAAGGGAGCCTTTACTGGTGCCACAGCCCAGCGCATAGGGAAGTTTGAGCAATGTAACGGTGGCACCCTTTTCCTAGATGAGATAGGAGACATGAGTCTGGCCACGCAGACCAAAATCTTGCGCGTCCTGCAGGGGGGAGCGTTCGAGCGTGTTGGTGGCAATCAAGCCGTCAAGGTTGACGTGCGAGTCATTGCGGCGACAAACAAACCCTTGGAAGAGGCCGTCGCCCAGAAGACGTTCCGGGAAGATCTTTTCTACCGGCTGAATGTTGTGCGTATTCGACTCCCGGCCCTGCGCCAGCGCACCGAGGACATCCGTCTGCTGGTCGACTATTTCCTTCAAAAATTCGGTCGTAAAAGTGGCTGCATCTCCCGTGGTATTCATCCTGAGGCACTGCGGTTGCTGGAGGCGCACCATTGGCCTGGAAACGTGAGAGAGCTGGAGAATGTCATTCAGCGGGCGTTGGTGGTGTGCAAGGCCGATGCCATCATGATAGCGGACCTTCCACCCGAGATCGTCGCAACGCGTCCTGACTCAACACTGGTTGCCTTGGGTGAACATGTGACAACGCTTGTGCCAGCCACTTCCGGGGTGGATGATGTGGCTGGGTTAGCCGCAGCCCTCTTCAATTGGGCTCGGCTGAAACCATCGGCCAAGGTGCTTCCAGCAGTGGAGCGTGAGCTGGTCATATGTGCTTTGGAGGAGACCAAGGGAAATCAGGTGCAAGCCGCGAAGCTTTTGGGGATCACTCGTGCCACCTTGCGAAAGCGGATCGAGAAATTTGGGATTCAGCGGGAGCTATCCATCCGATAGCAGCTTTGACTACCCAGGGGTCCGACGCAGGACGGGGAAAGTGCTTGTCATGGGACGCTCAGGATGAAAAGTCCTCGGCATGAACATCGACCGCTTGCTGTCTGATTGTCCCCGGTGGATGTTCCTTCTCATTCTGATATATGCCCCATGGGCTTATGGCTGCACGGATCTGGTGACTATGGGCATCCTGAACCAGTTCAGCGCGGCTTTGATGGCGTTGTGGCTGGGAGGATGTGCGTGGCGCAGGCGCTGGCCGGCGCTGCCATGGTTGCCCGTTACCTTGGTCGCGTTGGTTTTGCTGCAAGGATGGTGGATGACTTGGAACGCCCACTCCGTTCACGAGTTCCGCACTTGGACCACGGTCAATCGCATCTGGGATAATCCGCCATTCCCTGACTGGCCGGGTGCCATCGACAGACGGCACGCCCATTTGGCCATGCTCAATGTCACCGGCTTGGTAGCCATGTTCATTTTTGCCTGCGATCTCATGGCGCGGCCGGTTTGGCGGAAGCGGGTCTGGTGCACGATGGCGCTCACCGTTGCCTCGCTTGCACTGATTGGCAGTCTTATGAAACTGTCTGGCCCAGAAGCGCGAGTTTGGTTGTGGGGTGAACAGGTTGCGAAAGCCACCACCACGTTTGCGGCATACCGGTATCATGGCAACGCCGCATCGATGTTGAGCTTGGGACTGGCCTTGGCCATGGGCTTGCTGATTGCGGCGTTCACTCAGCAAAAGTCGGCGTCACGTCTGGCTGGGTGGATGGGGGTGTTACTGGTGGTGTTATTCGGACTGTTCCTTAATACATCGCGTGCGGGTTGGGGATTGGCAGTCGTTTTGGGAGTCTTGATCGGAGTTCGTTTCCTCTGGGCTTGGTGGCAAACAGCGCGGGACGGCTTCAACTGGAGGACGGGAATCATCCAAGGTTTGGTTGTGCTCGGCGTCCTAGGGGCGTTAGCGATGGTTGGACTAAGTGACGACTGGAAGGAAAAGTTCAAACGCATCTCCACCGTTTCGGACAGCCTGCAGCAACGGTATCCGGTCGAACCGTATCAAGACATGGCCCGCGAAGTAGGGTGGCTTGGTCACGGTCCTGATTGTTTTCAAGTGGTTATGCCTTTGTATATGGAAGTCCACGGCATGGAGAACAAAGGCTTTTGGCGTCATGCTCACAACGACTATTACGAGTATCTGGCCAATTGGGGCCGTGGGGGAGTGGTGCTTTGGGCTGTGTTGATACTCGGAGGATTGCTGCGGGGATTGCGCAATCATTTCCGGCTGCCGGTTACCTGGGGCAGCATGCAGTGGACTTTGAGTTACTGCGGGTGCGCCGCAATGGTCGGCATCCTCGTGCATGCGCGGTGGGATTTCCCGTTGGAGAAGGCGTCTATCCTGTTGTTTTTCCTCACCTTGCTGGCCGACGGATGGGCGCGCCACGGGGTGCCTCAGGACGCAGGGACGGCGGAATAACGTAGGTTACTGCCCTTCGCCATTGGCACGGGCAAGTTCGCCGAGATGGTGACGGGTTTTCAGACCGGCATAAATGGCCCCGCCTACCAAGCTCCAACACAGGCTTCCAGCCGTGCAGAGCAGGGACAACGACAGTGCGGATGTGTGGGCCACGCCGATGAGCGGCACCGCCAGCATCAGCACGAACAGATTTTCCCGAACACCCAGGCCACTCGGCGTCAGCGGGATCACGACCATGCAGGTAATCATTGGCACGATGGCAAACAGGTGTCGCAGAGAGATGTCCAAGCCGAGTCCCCACGCCAGCGTCTGCACCTGCAAGACGCAGACCGCGCATAGCAACAGCGACAGGGAAATGTTCTTCGCCAAAAAAGCCGGGTCCCGGCCGAAGGGTTTCAGCGATTCGCGCAGGCGCTCCAGAAACTCGCCCTTGGGCAGCCGCCGCAACCATGCTCGGGCTTGAGGCAGGCCGGCTGAAATTCCACCGCGGAGAGCGACGAGCAGCACGCCGCTGCAACCGACACCCATGGCCAGGATCACCCACGCGAGCTTCATGAACAAGGGGTCCGCCTGCAGCAACGGCAAGTTCGCCGCCATCGCAACGAGGGTGAAGAGGAGCAGTGCGAACAGCCCAAGGATGCGATCCACCAGCACCGTGCCGACGGCTTCGGCCTTCTTGTGATGGGACTCGCGCGCGGCGTAGTAGGCTTTCATCAAGTCACCCCCCGCCGCTCCCAGCAAGAACGAGTTGAAAAAGTGTGCGACGAGGGAGATCTCCAGTGCCCGGGTTAAGGACAACTCGATGCCGTGGACGCGGAGCACTTGCCGCCAGCGGGCTACGCCCAGCAGCAGGATGGCTCCCATCCAGACCAGCGAGAGCGCAAAGGCGTCTGCCCGCACTTGGGAGAGGCTGCGCCAGACTTCACGGGGACCATGGCTCCAAGAAACCTCCAGCCGCTGGCTGCGGGTCAGCTCCCGCCAAGCGGGTTTACGTTGCTCCCGCTCCCACGCCTCCTGGCCTTCCTTCCAGAAGATGGCCTGGAAAATCCACACCAGCAGGATTCCGCAGATGGCGATCTGCAGGAGTTGTTTGAGGATCGGGGGACCCGTTTTCACGGCAGCTCCTGAAGGGTATGCGGAAGCATGTCAGCCACCCCAAAGTTGCTTCACATGAGCCACCCCTCGTTTGACCTCCTCAGTCTTGAGGCTTGGGCTGAACTCGAAAACTTTGATGTGTTCCGGTTTCACAAAGGCCCTCAAGGCCGCGAAGTCCACCGTGCCGGTGCCGGGTTCACGGTGATCGGTGCCGGGGAAAGCAACGTCGTGAATGTGCAGTCCCCCCAGCCGATCCGCCAAGGAACCCAAATGGGTGACATGATGAAGAAAACCGAGGTGCTCCTTGATCTGGGCATGGCCGGTGTCGTGCCAGTAACGCACCGTGGGAGCGGGAAATTCCTTGAGGAAGAACGCCATCTCGCTGTCCAACGGCACTTCTTCTAGCGCCTCGCGGTTTTCGATCCCCAACTGCAAGCCCAGGTCGGCCGCGCGGGTGGCGATCTGCTTGAGCGCGGCGGCGGTCAGCTCCATGGGCTTGCTTTTGAGCTTCTCCTGCTGGTCCACCGCCTCGGCCAGCAGCTTTTGAAACTTGGCGGACTCATGTTCCTTGGCGGCCACCATGTCCAGCAGGGTATCCGTAAAATCTTCCGGGCCAAACAAGCCGAGAAACGTGCCCTTGGGCTTCATTTCCTTGAGGGTGCCCATGTGCAGCACCACGAGGCGGGCTTTCACCCGCACCGCAAAATCAAGCGTCTTGAAGGTTTGCTTGAGCGCGCACTCCCGCTCCCGGGGATCAGCGGAGGTGAATTCGTAAACGTTGGGCGCGGCATGGTTCACGCCCATCGGGAGGGGGCAGAAGTTGTGGAGGGTGGAGATGCGCAGCTCGCCGGCATCCACGGCGTCCAGAATCCCGGGCACCAAGCTCACTCGGATGCCGTGGCTCAGCTCGGCGTAGTCAAAGCCCAGCGCCGCGATTTCTTGCAGCATGGCCCGGCCGTCGGTGTGGCGATGGGAGTTCCAGCAGGTGGAGAGGGAATACATGCCGTTGATTGTGCGCGTCTTGGGCTGATTAGGCACTGGTGCGGGGGGATTGTTCAAACCTGAAATCCAGCCGCCGTCTGGCGCGAGAACAAGCCGGTAAAAAGATGGGGAAGTCCGGACTGAAATGAAAAAGCCGGACGCAGGGGTGAACCGGCGTCCGGCGTGATGGGAAGGTCGGATTACATGTCAGCGTATCGCGCGCGCAACATGGCGGTGAACTTGGCCACCTTGAGTTTGCGCCGACGCTTCTCGCTCGGCTTTTCGTAGCGGCGATGGCTGCGGACTTCTTTCAGCGTGCCTTCGCGGTCGATTCGCTTCTTCAACCGGCGCAGCGCCTTTTCCACTGGCTCGCCTTTCTTGAGCTTGATTTCGGTCAAAACTATTTCACTTCCTTCCCAGTCTGCTGCCCGGGGTTTGGCTGACGGCTGGCCAGCCCTGTCCGGGTCAGGGGCGTGAACACTAGGAATCCCGCTGTGCCCCGTCAACCGGCAAAAACCACGCTTTGGATGGCAAGGTCCGGTGGGCTGGTGAGGATTTCCGGTTGCGCTTCGCTCAGCCACTTTTCACACTCTCCACCATGCACACCAAGTTCATACGCCTGCTTGCCGTCGTGACCATTGCTCTCGCCCAGCCTGCCACCGCCGGCAAGGCGGACCGCACGCTGGACATTTATTGGGTGGATTCTGAAGGTGGCGGCTCCACCCTGCTCGTCACCCCCGAGGGGGAATCGGTGCTCGTGGACACGGGTAATCCTGGCGGCCGCGACGCCAAGCGCATTCACAAGCTGGCCACGGAAGTGGCTGGCCTGAAGCGTATTGACCATGTGGTCATCACCCACTTTCACATCGACCATTTTGGCGGCCTGGCCGAGCTGGCCGATCTCATGCCCATAGGCGCGCTGTATGACAAGGGCCTGACCGTGACCAGCCCCGATGGCAATGCCAAGGACACCCGCTGGCCGCTCCTGAGCAAGCCCTACCGCGAGGCCAAGGTGGAAAAGCGCGTCACCATCAAGGCGGGCGACCTCGTGCCCCTCCAGCAACCCGCCGTGCCCGGCAATCCCAAGCTTGAACTCCGGGTGCTTTGCGCCAACCAGAAGGTCATCGCACCGCGTCCGGACCAGCGGCGCGAAAACCCGCTGGCCGCCAATGCCCAGCCGCAACCCGAGGACAAGTCGGACAACGCCAACTCCGTGGTGCTGCTTTTGCAATACGGCAGCTTCCGCTTCTTCAGTGGCGGCGATGCCACGCTCCGCACCGAGCAATCGCTTGTCGTGCCGCACAATGTCGTTGGCAAGGTGGACGTGTATCAGGTCAACCACCACGGCCTCGACGTAAGCAACAACCCGCTGCTCATCCAGTCCATCGAGCCCACCGTGGCCGTGATGAACAATGGTCCGCGCAAAGGCACCATGCCCAAGGCCGTCGCCGCTCTGCGCAGCGTCAAGCCCGCCGCCATCTATCAGGTGCACGAGAATGTTCGCAACGAGCCGGACACCAACACCGCCAAAGAGCACATCGCCAATGCCGGGGACAAGGCCGAGGCGTGTGACGCTCATCATCTGAAGCTCGCGGTCAACCACACGGGCGAAAGCTACACCATCACCGTGCCCAGCACCGGCCATGGCCGGACGTTTCAGACCAAGAAGAAGTGATTGTCGAGACGAGGACCTCCGGGTGGCTGAAGCCGGATTGAATTTGCCGTCAGCAAATCAACGGCACACGATGACCACATGAGCCCGGCCCTTGGATCGTGTCGCTATTTCGCCCTGCTGATGGGCTTGCTGCTGACCGGCAGCGCGCTGGCCCAGGAGGCGTGGCTTCAAAAGCTGGACGACACCTTCAGTTATCAGTCCCCCAGCGGGCTGGTGCGGGCGGATCTCAGCGGGTTGGTGGACTTGGAGGCTTATTTTGTGGACCAGCGCCCGCCCGGGCTGATCTTCGGCAACTCCGACTTTCTCAATCCCCGACTCGCGCTCTTCCTCGACGCACACGTTGGGCCGCACTTATACACTTTCGTGCAATTTCGGGCGGATCGGGGGTTCGATCCTCGCT
The DNA here is from genome assembly GCA_903863315.1 of uncultured Verrucomicrobiota bacterium. Taxonomy (GTDB): domain Bacteria; phylum Verrucomicrobiota; class Verrucomicrobiia; order Limisphaerales; family SXTU01; genus SXTU01. The sequence continues at coordinate 7,582 of CAIPBN010000661.1, forward strand.
TGAGGCCGGATGGGGATGCGCGCTTTGACGAATATCTGCTGCGCTGGACACCTTGGGAAGACGGGCGGCTGAGCGTGCAGGCGGGCAAGTTCGCCACCGTTTTCGGCAAGTGGGTGCAACGCCATGACACGTGGCAGAATCCCTTCATCACTGCCCCGCTGGCCTACGAGAACGTTACCACCATCACGGACCAAGCTGCTCCGGGCACCCCCGCCGCCTTTCTGGGCCGACGCACAGTGCCCGACCAGAAGGCCACCTGGGTGCCTGTAGTTTGGGGGCCGGCCTACAACAGCGGGTTCAGCCTCTTTGGTCAGCGGGGTGGATTCGATTATGCCGTCGAGGTGAAGAACACCGCCATTTCCTCCCGCCCGACGGCTTGGGATGCGCAGCAGGTAGGCTGGGAAAACCCCACCGTCACCTGCCGACTCGGCCACACGCCCAGCGCGGCATGGGGTTACGGTCTGTCCGCCAGCCACGGAGCCTACCTGCTGCCGCAGGCTCAGGGCACCTTGCCGGCCGGCTATGGGCTGGACAGCTTCAAGCAAACGACCCTCGGAGCTGACATTTCTTGGTCGCATCATGCCTGGCAGGTTTGGGGTGAGGCCTTGGTCGCTCGCTTCCAAGTGCCACGCGTGGGGAACGCGGATACCTTCACCTACTTCATCGAGACGAAATACAAGGCCACGCCCAACCTCTTCCTCGCCGTGCGCTGGAACCAGCAGCTTTTCGACACGGTGCCGGACGGCGCGGGTGGGGCCCAGCACTGGGACCGAAATATATTCCGGGTGGACACGGCGGCGGGCTACCGTTTCACCCGGCATTTGCAGGGCAAGCTGCAATACAGCTATTTGCACGAAAACGGACCGATTCAGCAAGGGGAGCAGCTTTTGGCCGCGCAACTGACGATAAAGTTCTGAGATAATCCCAATGTCGGCTGGTCGTTGGGAGCCTTCCTTTGGCCCACAGCGGCAAGAAAGGAGAAGGATTTTTTCTTGGGTTTGGTCTCAACCGTCGTCAGAGTGTCCGACGAAAGATAAATTATGGCTAGAACTCGTATGACTTGGCAAACGGTCAACTGGTATAACACGGTGTTCCTGCTTGGCACCCTGCTGGTCACGTTGACGGCGGTCCCTGTTTACCTGTGGCACTACGGACTTTCTTGGTTCCATGTCGGCCTGTTCCTCCTGTTCTTCATCCTGACAGGGCAGAGCATCACCATGGGCTACCACCGGCTGTTCTCCCACCATGCCTTTCAGGCGTCGTGGCCGGTGAGGTTGCTGACCCTCATTTTCGGCGCGGCGGCCTTTGAGAACTCCGCGCTGACTTGGTGTGACGACCACCGGCGGCATCACAAGCACACTGATCACGAGGAGGATCCCTACGACATCTCCAAGGGCTTCTTCCATGCGCACATGGGCTGGATCATGTTCAAGCTGGGCGAACCAGCGAGCTACGCCAGCGTGCCGGATCTCGAACGCGACCCGCTCGTGCGGTGGCAGCACAAGTATTACGTGGTGATCGGCGTGGTCGCGGGTTTCGTCCTGCCGGCGGTTTTGGGCTGGTTCTGGGGTGGCGCGGAGGCCGCGCTGGGAGCGTTCCTCATCGCGGGGGTGGCGCGCACTGTCTTCGTCCACCACTCGACGTTTTTCATCAATTCCCTCTGCCACACGCTCGGCACCCAGCCCTACTCGGACCGCTGCTCCGCGCGGGACAGTTGGTTCATGGCCTTCTTCACCTTCGGCGAGGGCTACCACAACTTCCATCATGCCTTCCAGCACGACTACCGCAACGGCGTGAAGGCCTGGCAGTTCGATCCGACCAAGTGGACCATCTGGCTGCTCTCGAAGATAGGCATGACTTCCCAGCTCCGCCGCGTGCCCGCCGAGCGCATCCGCCACGCGGAAATCACCGAGCAACAGCGCCAGCTTGCCATGAAGCTTGCCGCGCTCCCCGCCGGGCAGGCGGCGACTGTGCGCCTTCAAGTGGAAGCCGTCCAAGCCCGCCTGCAAGAAGCCTTCCAACGCTGGGAGAAGCTCGAAATCGAATACCGTCGCGCGATGGAGAAGAAACTCGAAGCCTCCCGCGAGAAGGTCAACGAGCTGTCCCGTGATTTCCGCGAGGCCCGCGAGAAGCTGGTCGTCGCCTTCCACGAGTGGGAGCAAGCCTACTCCTCCGCGCGCTCCACCATGCTCGCAGGCGCGTAGGCCCAATCTGCAAAGCAAACGGGCGGCGAAGTCACCTTCGCCGCCCGTTGCGTTTTGGGAATGCCTACTTCGTCTGCTTGACCTTCACCCACTTGCCGGTCTTGCCGGAGGCGAGCACGGCGTCCACGACGTAGTCTGTGGCGAGGCCGTCCTTGAAGTCCGGCTTGGCATCCTTGCCGGCTTCGAGGCTCTTGATGAACTCCACAACCGCGTGGACGAAGCTGTGCTCGTAGCCGAGCTGGAGACCGGGCACCCACCACTTGCCGCAGTAAGGGTGGTCGCCGTCGCTGACGTGGATGCTCTTCCAGCCGCGCTCGGCTCCGACATCCTTGTGGTCATAAATCTGGAGGCGGTGCAGGTCGTGGAGATCCCATTTGAGGCTCATGTGCTCGCCGTTGATTTCGAACGTATAGAGCGCCTTGTGGCCGCGGGCGTAGCGGGTGGACTCAAAGAGGCCCAGCGAGCCGTTGTTGAAGCGGCAGAGGAATGCGCAGGCGTCGTCAATGCTCACCTTCTCGACCTTGCCGGTGAGGTTGTGTTTGCGCTCCTTGACGAAGGTTTCCGTCATCGCGCTGACGTTCTTGATGCCGCCGTTGAGCCACATGGCGGTGTCAATGCAATGCGCGAGCAGGTCGCCAGTGACGCCGCTGCCGGAGACCTTGGCATCAAGCCGCCAGAGGCCGGTGCCGCCCTGCGGGAGTTCGGGGTTGATGGTCCAGTCCTGGAGGAAGTTCGCGCGGTAGTGGAATACGCGGCCGAGTTTGCCCGCGTCGATCAGCTCCTTCGCCAGAGTGACGGCGGGACAGCGGCGGTAGTTATACCAGACCATGTTGGCGACCCCGGCCTTCTTGATGGCGGCGACCATTTTCTCGGCTTCCTTGCCGTTCAGCGCGAGGGGCTTCTCGCAGAGGATCATCTTGCCGGCCTTGGCGGCGGCGATGGCTTGCTCGGCGTGGAGGTTGTTCGGCGTGGCGATGTCGATGACATCAATGTCCTCGCGCGCGATGAGCTTCTTCCAGTCGGTCTCAATGGACTTGTAGCCCCACTTGTCTGCAAACGCCTGCGCGGCGGCGGCGTCACGGCCGCAGACGGCCTGCAGCACGATCTCGTGCTCGCTGGGGAAGAAGTGCCCGACCTGGGCGAAGGCGTTGGAGTGGGCGCGGCCCATGAAGCCGTAGCCGATGAGGCCGATGCGGAGTTGTTTCTTTGCCATAGTGTGATGTTTGCGTTGTGTCTGTTGGCCGAAGGCCGGAGCGGCACTCCGTCCCGGCAGAGGCTCCACGCGTCCGCGCGCTTGCGCCCGCAGGCGGATGGAACGCGCGAATTGCACACAGCAGCCGGAGTGAAGTCAATCCCTTCCGCCGTCGCGCAAATGGCTTCGCGGTCAGGTTATAGTCTCGGTCGCGCGTTGCCGTTCTGTTGCGTGCTGGAAGAACGCTCGGCGGCGAGGGCTTGCGCCTTTCGGCATGCGCTGGTTTTGAGCTGAACAGTTCCTCTGGATCACCGTCCGTTCTCCGTGACTTCCACCAACACTGCACGCCCTTCGCATTGGAAGTGGCTCGTCTGCGGTCTGTTGCTCTTCGCGTCGATGCTGCTCTACATGGACCGGCAGACGCTGCCGAACGTGGCGACGCGCGTGACCACGGAGTTCAAGCTCAAGCAGGAGCAGTATGGCGATGTGGAGATGTATTTTGGCTACGCGTTTGCGGTCGGCGCGTTTCTCTGGGGCTGCGTGGCGGATCGTTGGAGCGTGCGCTGGCTTTACCCGGCGCTCGTGCTCGGCTGGTCGGCGATGGGCTTCTTCACCGGACTGGTGAAGGACTACGAAGGACTGCTGATCTGCCGCACGCTGCTGGGTTTTTTCGAGGCTGGCCACTGGCCGTGCGCGCTCAAGACCACGCAGCGCCTGCTGGCACGTGAGGAGCGCACGATGGGCAACAGCGTGCTGCAAAGCGGCGCGAGCATCGGGGCGATCATCACCCCCTTGGTCATGTCGCTCATGCTGGCCGGGCGCACGGAACCGGGCGTGTGGCGGCAGCCGTTTCTCGTGATTGGAGCCATCGGCTTGCTTTGGGTGGTGGGATGGTTTGCGTTGCTGAAGGAGCGGGATTTCACCGGGACAAGCCCGGAATCGGAAAAGTCTTCGTCCCAACCGACCCCCAGCGAAGCACCCTTCGTCTCGGTCTTCGCCGACCGCCGGTTCTGGGCGCTGGTGGTCGTGGTGGCGGCCATCAACGTCTGCTGGCAGATCGTCCGCGCGTGGCTGCCGAAGTTTCTCATCGAAGGCAAGGGCTATCCGGAGGCCGACGCGCTGCGCTTCAACTCGCTCTACTACATCGCCACGGACATCGGGTGTCTCGCGGCGGGCGCGGCGGCGTTGTGGCTCGTCAAGCGCGGCTGGGATGTTCACCGCTCTCGCGCGACGGTCTTTGGCGTCTGCGCGCTCATGACCTCGTTGACTGCGCTGGCAGCGGTGCTGCCGCGTGGGTGGGCATTGCTAGGCGTGCTGCTCGTGGTAGCGGCGGCCTCGCTGGGTTTGTTCCCGTGCTACTACTCCTTCAGCCAGGAGCTGAGCACGAAGCATCAGGGCAAAGTCACTGGCATTCTCGGCACTGTGGCGTGGGCCACGTCTTCGCCGTGTCAGAAGTTCTTTGGCCGGCTGGCCGATCAAACGGGCTCGTTCAACGAAGGCATCGCGCTGGCGGGGCTGACCCCGCTGATTGGCTACGTGGCGCTGATGTTATTGTGGCAGGAGCCGAAACCGGCGCACGGAGCGGCGGGCGTGTCTGAGTCGGTGAAGTGAGAGGAGTGGTCGGGACGACAGGATTTGAACCTGCGACGTCTTGGTCCCAAACCAAGTGCTCTACCAGGCTGAGCTACGTCCCGAGCCGTGACGTGGATTGTCCACGCCGGGCGGATGGGCGCAATCCCCATTTCGCGCCGCGCCCATGGCCGGCCAATCTCCCTGCACGGTTGCAATGGCATTGCTCCCCCGCATACTGCCCGCATGCAAGCATTCGTGGACGCCGTGGCGGCGGAGTTGGAAAGGCCGCAACCCCTGCTCAAACAGGTGGTGGATCATCTGGCGTCCCATTGCTCGGTGAGCCGCGATGCGCTGGGCGAGTTCTTCAGCCGCGAGCTGGAGGCGCTGGAGGACTACGAGATTGATCTGATGTTTTCGGCGCAGTTCACGCCGGCCCTGGCCCGGCAGGCGGTCTTTTCCGATTTGCTCGACCGGCAGACGCTGCCCGCTGCCGAATGGCCGGCGCTGGTCCGGCTGCTGGTGGCGCGACCAACGGTGGCGCGGCTGGTGACGGAGGATGGGGTGCCGCATGCGTTGCGCCTGCGCGAGGTCACGGTGGAGCGGTTTGTCACGCGGTTGAACCTGGATGTGGTGCTGCCCGATCCGCTCGGCAAGCTGCTCTCTTCGCTCCCGCCCGCTGAGGACCGGGCGCTGCTCAAAGCCATGGCCCGGCGCGGCATCTGGAGCAAGGAGCCGCGTCGCGCCGTCCTGTTCCGCTATCTGCTGGCGGCGACCAGCGAGGATTTTTACCGCCGCGACGATCTGCTCGCACTGCTCAAGCTGATGGAAATCTACCAGCCCAAGGACGCCGCCGATCTGCTCGCGCGCATCCCGCACTGGCAGGAGGTGCTCAAGACGGAAATGCTGTCCGCTGCCAGTCCCAAGCCCTTCTTCGCGGCGCGGGTGCAGGAGCTCCATGGTGGCGGCCGCGACCAGCGGCATCAGGACAACTCCGTCATCTCCGTCAAGCAGCGGGAGCTGGAGTTCCTTGGCCGGCTGCAAAGTGTGTTGAGCGCGTGAGCGCCGGCCGGTCGTCCTGTTTGGTGAACTTCCGCTTTCAGGCCCGCGCACGGCGGGTTAAACCAGCGCCATGCTGACCACTGAACTGATTCCCGCTGTGCAGACGGATTCCCGCCGACTGATGGTCGTGCTGCATGGGCTGGGCGACAGCATGGATGGTTACCGTTGGCTCCCGGAGGCGATGCGTTTGGCCGCGTTGAACTACCTGCTGGTAAACGCACCGGACGAATACTACGGCGGCTGGTCGTGGTATGACCTGCCGGGCGATGCCGCGCCGGGCGTGCTGCGGAGCAGAAAGCTGCTCTTTGAGCTGCTGGACTCGCTCCGGGAACGCGGCTTCCCGACCGAGCAGACGCTGCTGTTCGGATTCTCCCAAGGCTGCCTGATGACGCTGGAAACCGGCCTGCGCTACCCGCATCGCTTGGCCGGTCTGATCGGCGTGAGCGGCTATGTGCATGAGCCCGAGCGGCTGCTGCGCGAGATGCCGCCGGTGGCCGCGCAGCAACGGGTGCTGCTGACGCATGGCACCTATGATCCGCTGATTCCGATCAGCCGGACGCACGCCCAAGCCCAACTCCTGCGCGACGCGGGCTTGCAGATCGAATGGCGTGAGTTCGCCAAGGAGCACACCATCGCGGGCGAGGCGGAGCTGGCCGTGATCCGCGCGTTTGCGGCCGCGCCGGTCTAGGCCCCGAACTTGTCGAACATCTTGGCGTTCGCCTGCATGAGGCGCATGAGATACTTCGCCTCGAAAATGCCGAGCGAGCCCATGTTCGCGCCGGTCTCGGTGAAGCGGTCGAGCTTGTCCGAGCCGCTGCACGCGCTGTGCAGCAGCACGGGTTGCGGATGCCAGGAGTGGCCCTTCATCGCGCAGGGGGTCGAGTGGTCGCCGGTGATGACCAGCACGTCGGGCTTCTTCGCGAGCAGGATCGGCAGCGCGGCGTCGAAATCCTCGATGGCCTGTTTCTTCGCCTCGAAGTTGCCGTCTTCGCCGAATTTGTCCGTGTATTTGTAGTGGAGGAAGAAGTAGTCGTAGTTGTCGTATTCGGCGACGTAGCGCTGGCACTGCTCGGCGATGGTCTGCGGGCCCTCGACCTTCGTCATGCCCACGAGCTGCGCGAGGCCCTTATACATCGGATAGACCGCGAGCGCGGCGGGCTTGAGCTGGTAGCGTTGCTCGAAGGTCGGAATCTCCGGCTGGTGGGCGATGCCGCGCATGAGGAAGCCGTTGGCCTTGGGATGGCTGGCCAGGACGGGCAGCGCCTTTTTGTAAAACTCGGCGATGAGCTTCGCCGTCTTCTTCTGCTTCGCGTTCTTGGGGTCCTCGGGCTTCGCTTCCACGAGCTTCAAGCCCTCGCGGTTCGGATCAGTCGAGCTGATTGGCCCCTCAAGGCCCTTGCCCCGGAAGATGACCACGAAGCGGTGTTCCTTGCCCGCTTTGACGATGACCTGCGTGTCGCCGATCTGCTTAATCTTCTTCGTGAGCAAGTCGCACAGTTCTTCGCAGACTTCGGTGGCGATGCGGCCCGCACGGCGGTCGGTGACGATGCCCTTCTTGTCGAGCGTGCAGAAGTTCGCGCGCGCAGCGACATCGCCGGCCTTCAGCTCCATGCCCAGGCCGAGCGCCTCGATGACGCCGCGCCCGACCTCGAACTCCAAGGGGTCATAACCGAACAGCCCGAGGTGGCCGGGGCCGCTGCCAGGGGTGATGCCGGGGGCGACCGGGATCATGCGGCCCTGGGCGCAGCCGGACTTCACCAGCGCATCCAGATTGGGCGTGGAGGCGGCTTCCAGCGGGGTCATGTTGCCGGTGGCGGCGGTGGCGATGTCACCGAGGCCGTCGAGCACGATGAGGGCGAGCTTCGCGCCCGTTTTGATGGTCAGCGAGGAATACAGTTCGTCGAGTTTCATGGTCAAATTTCAGTTCAAGTCTGCTCAGGTGGAGTTTCGATCATGCTGCGGGCTTTGGTTTCCCCTGGCCGAAACGCCGCGTGGAATATGCTGGCAACCGAAATGGGGGTCAACGGTTTTGCCGCCGGACCAGCCCGGCAAAAGCACGTCGGGCGGGCTTGACGGGTTTGTGCCGCCTTCCTAGGCTGCCCAGCTCTTTGCCTCGCCACAGGCCGAAGTGTTCGGCCCAGGCGCGGCTTACTAATCGCAAACAAAACAGGAACCGCCGTGAACGTAACCGTCGAAAATCTCGCCCCGTGCAAAAAGCTCCTGCGCGTGGAAGTGGACGCCGCCGAAGTGGATGCCGCTTTTGCCAACGTCACCAAGGAGTTCCAACGCCACGCCCAACTGCCCGGTTTCCGCGCCGGCAAGGCCCCTCGTGACCTGGTGCTCAAGAGCTTCGGCTCCCGCATCGAGGAAGAGGTCAAGAAGAAGCTCATCCCGGACTCTTACCAGAAGGCCCTGGAACAGCAGAAGATCCGCCCGGCCGTCCATCCGGACATTGAGGAGATTCAATTCGGCCGCGGCCAGTCCCTCCAGTTCGCCGCCACGGTGGAGACCCAGCCGGAGTTCGAGCTGCCTGAATACAAGGGCCTGGCGGTGAAGCGCGAGATCGTGCTCATCACCGATGCCGATGTGGACCAGGCGCTCAATGTTCTCCGCGAGCAGCGCACGGATTACAAGGACGTCGCCCGCCCGGTCGCGGCCGGTGACATCGCCGTGGTGAACTACACGGGCACCTGCGATGGCAAGCCCATCACCGAGACCGCACCTACCGCGCGCGGCCTCACCGAGCAGAAGGCGTTTTGGATCCGCTGCGAGGCGGGTCAGTTTATCCCCGGCTTCACCGAGCAGTTGCACGGCATGAACGCGGGGGAGAAGCGCACGGTGAACGTGACGTTCCCTGCGGACTTCGTCGCGGCCCAGCTCGTGGGCAAGCAGGGGGTGTATGAGGTCGAACTGGTGCAGGTGAAAGAGCGGGTGCTGCCCGAGGTGAACGATGAGTTCGCCAAGTCCTTCAAGGCCGAAAGCCTGGAGCAGCTCCGGGCCGGCATCCGGGCCGATCTCGAAGCCGACCGCAACACCAAGGCTTCGCGCTCCGTTCGGGACCAGCTCATTCAGGCCGTGCTGGGCAAGGTGCA
>CAIPBN010000662.1 GCA_903863315.1 uncultured Verrucomicrobiota bacterium
CGGGCCGCTCATAGCTCCTTCACCACAAACTCTGCGAACTCCGCGTGGAGGTGTGGCGGAATGCGGGCCTTGAAGCGCGCCGTGTCGCCACTGTAGTCGCGCTCCACGATTTGCGCGACCTCGTGGAGCTTCGCCATCACGGCCGCGTCGGCGTGTGGGATGGACAGCTCCACGAACTGCCGCACGGGGCGCAGCGCGGTGCCCAGCTCGCTCATCAACGCTTCGAAGCCCTGGCCCGTGCGGGCGGACACGGCCACCGCGCGCGGGTGCGTCATCAGCCAGCGCGCGACTAGGTCCGGCTCGGCATGATCAATCTTGTTCAGCACCAGCAAGGTCGGCTTTTCCCCCGCGTGAATTTCCTCCAGCACGTCGTTGACGGCGCGGATGTGGTCCTCGGCCTGCGGGTGCGTGCAGTCCACGACATGCAGCAGCAGGTCCGCCTCGACGACTTCCTCCAGCGTGGCCTTGAACGCCTCGACGAGCCGGTGCGGCAGCTTGCGGATGAAGCCGACGGTGTCGGAGAGCAGCACGTTCTGGTTCGTCGGCAGACGCAGTCGGCGCGTGGTCGGGTCGAGTGTGGCGAACAGCTTGTCCTCCGCCAGCACCGCCGCGCCGGTGAGCTGGTTGAAGAGCGTGGACTTGCCGGCGTTCGTGTAGCCGACGATGGAGGCGAGCGGCCACTGGTTGCGCTGCCGGCCCGCCCGCTGCGTCGCGCGCTGCCGGCGGACCAAGTCGAGTTCCTCGTCGAGCTTCTCAATGCGTTCGGAGATTTTTCGCCGGTCCGCTTCCAACTGGGATTCGCCCTCACCGCCAATCGCCCCCATGCCGCCGCGCTGCCGGGAAAGGTGTGTCCAGTAACGCGTCAGGCGCGGGAGCAAATACTGGAGCTGCGCGAGTTCGACCTGAACCTTGCCTTCGCGCGTGCGGGCGCGCTGGGCGAAGATGTCCAGAATTAGCCCCGTGCGGTCGAGCACCGTGCCTTCAAAAATCTTCTCCAGGTTGCGCGTCTGGGCCGGGGACAGTTCGTCGTCGAAAATGATCGTGTCCACCTTCAGCTCACGACACGTCGCGGCAAACTCCTGCGCCTTGCCCGTGCCGATGAACGTGGCGGGGTGGATGGATTCCAGCTTTTGCGTGCCTTCGCCCACGATGGTGGAGCCGGCGGTGCGGGCGAGCTCCGCGAGTTCAGCCATGGCGTCCGCAGTGCTCCAGGGCGAGCCGGCTTTCAACTCCACGCCGACGAGGAAGACGCGTTGCGCCCGGTGGTTGGGATCTGCGATGAGTGCTTTCAAATCAGGTTGGAGCGGAGCGTAGCACGGGGCAGGGCAGGGCGGAAGGGCGGCGTGGCCGTGGACAAACTTCCCTCATTTCGCACGGTGGCGTCGGCGGGCCGCTGTCACGATCTATGGCTGTTTTGCCGGAGCGAGGTTCAATTCCACGCCCACTTCCAAGCGCACCGAGCTGCCGGTGGCGTCGAGGGTGGGATTGAGGCTGATGGCCGGGCCGAATTCGGTGCCGTCTGGCTGCGACTGGCGGAGCGAGATTTGCGCGACCTGGCCGTTGCCAGTGAGCACCCGGGGCGCACTGAGAACAGAGACTCCCGCTGTCTGATCGGCCAGCTTGAGCAGCGCGGCAAGCCGGGCGGAATCCAAACCGGCAGCGGCCTGGCTGGAGTTTTCACCGGTGCGCAGGTCTTGCAGGCCGAGCCGATCGAGAAGGCGGTCGGGGATCGTCACCAAATGAGTCTGGAGCAAAACCTGTCCGGGGGCATTCGCATCCGTTGCGGGGGTGATGAAACCAACGATGCGCTGGCCGGGTTCGGCACCCGTCCAGCCGCCGATGGCGAGCGCGTGCCCGAGCGGGACCTGAGCCGTGACCGTGCTGGTCAGCTTCGTGACGGGCGGCGCTGCTGGAACCGGAGTCGGAGCCGGGACCGGTGAACGACGGACCGATGGCGAATTGGTGGGGGCAGCAGCCCGCTGCTCACCGCGCAGGCGGGTGACTTCGTTGCGGAGCCGCGCCAGCTCGACCAGTTCGGAGTCTGAGAGGGAAGGTTTGCTGGCCGGTTGGGACTTGGCGGCAGATTCCAGCTCGCTGAGGATCGCCATTTGTCGGGACTGCTCACGCTGGCTCGCTGCCAGTTCCGCCTGAATTCGCGCCGAGCGATGGTGTGATGAAAGCAGCGCGACCAGGAGCAGCAAGTTGCCGCCCAGGGAGCCGAGCAGGAGAATTCGTTGGCCGCGCCGCATGGTAATCAGTTGAGCGTCACCGGCCCTTGAGCCGCACCATGGTTGCGCGCTTCATGTCGCGTTCGTCGTCGCGCTCCTTCAAGTCCTCACGCTTGTCATGCTGGGCTTTGCTGCGGCCCACGGCCAGGGCGACTTTCACGCGGTGGCCCTTCCAGTAAAGCGAGAGCGGGACCAGCGCCAGCCCCTTCACCTTGTTGGCCTCGTGAAGCTTGCGGATTTCGGAGCGGTTCAAGAGCAGCTTGCGCGGGGCCTTGGGCACATGGTTCTCCCGGTTCCCGTGGCTGTATTCGTCGATGTGCACGTTGTGCAGCCATACTTCGTCGCGTTCCACCCGGGCGAAGGCCTCGTTGATGTGCACGTGGCCGGCCCGGATCGCCTTCACCTCGGTGCCGCGCAAAACCAAGCCGCACTCGAACGTCTCCAGAACTTGGTAGTCCCGGCGGGCTTTTGAATTGCTCACAATTTCCGCCATAAACAAAACCAGCCAGAAGGGGGAACCTTCTGGCCGGCGGGCAAAGCTTGAAAGGCCGCTTAATGCTTGCGGCGCTTGCGGGGGGCGGCCTCCGCCTCATCCGTCATTTCCGGCGCGTCCCAGTGCATCTTGTCTTCCACAATCTCCATCAGCGCGATGTCGGCTGCGCCGAGGGTGGCGGGGGCTTCAATGAGCGGGCGGTTCCCGGAGTTGAGCTGCCGCACCCGGCGTGAGAGCAGGTTGACCAGGAAGTTGGGGTTGCCAACTTTTTCCAACGCTTTCCGAACGAGTTCTGGATTCATGTCTTTTAATGGCACCGAACAGAGCCGCGCACATTACTGGCCGGAGGCTGGCAAGCAATAGAAAAGATCTGGTCCAACATGAGTTGATGACACATGCGGGCGTTGCTGCATGCGCCTGCTCCAGTTTGCTCCATGGGGCGGCCAGACCGGATGTCCGGATGGGACTGAGGACGAGGCAGGCGCCAATTTTCTTGCGGCTTCTCCATTTGCCGGAACATCGTCCCGCCCGTTGTGGTTTCGCGTGCGGTATTGGCCGCCCGCGCGCAACGCGTTGCAGCCAGTGCTTTCCCCGGTTCGGGGAGATTTGTTCAGAATGAATCATGCCACCAGACGGCTCCGCATCCGCCGGCTGTCCCCGCCAGCCAAAGCGGGAGGTCGGACATGACTGCTCCCGTTGACCAGGAAGACACGGCGCTGCTCGATTCGTTTGGCCGACGGCTGGTCATGACGTGTGGGGCGGCTGCCACGCTGGCTTGTGCCTTGCTGGTGACCGCCGTGCTGGTCACGGCCAGTGCCGAGTC
>CAIPBN010000663.1 GCA_903863315.1 uncultured Verrucomicrobiota bacterium
CGCTAGATTACCAATGGCGCTTGAACGGCACGAACGTCCCCGGCCAAACCAACGCCGTGCTGGCCATGCCGGGGGCCTACTCCGCCCATGAGGGCACTTACGATGTCCGCGTCACCCAGCCGGACAGCGTCTCGGTCCTGAGTGCCCCGGCCACGCTGAACGTCCTCGGCCAAGGCGAGGCGAAGACACTCTTCGGCACGACGAACGACGTGAGCAACTTCGTCCGCTCCGCCGGCGGGCCGTCGCAGTGGTTCCTCACTTCGTCCAACTCCATCCAGGTCGTGCCCGGCACCGGCAACATCCAGAGCACGCAGAGCTTCGGCGACTTCATCCTGCACGCGGAGTTTCTCCTGCCCGCCTCCGGCAACGGCAACTGCGGCATCTTCCTGCAAGGCCGCTACGAGGTGCAGATCTTCAACTCCTTTGGCGTGACCGTCCTCGGCTCCAACGACTGTGGTGCCATCTGGGGGCAAATCCCGCCGTCCACCAACGCTTGCCGCCCGGCGGGCCAGTGGCAGACCTACGACATCATCTTCCACCAGCCGCAGTGGAACGGAAACACGAAGGTGGCCGACGCCCGTGCCACGGTGGTGCTCAACGGCGTGACGGTGCAAAACAACGTGGTCATCACCAACCGCACCACCGGCGGCGCGGGGGAAGGCCCCACCTTGGGCCCGGTGACGCTACAGGACAACGGCACCGCCGTGCAGTTCCGCAACATTCAAATCACTCCACTGGATTTGCCGCCGGAGTTTCGAAGCGCGTTCTCCACTGGTGGCACTGGCGCTGATACGGTCCTGTTCACCTCCAGTGACGCGCCGGGAAACACCTATGTTTCCGGATCGTTCAACGGCACCACCATGATTGGCGGCACGGCGCTGACTTCGGCGGGTTCGTTCGACGCATATCTCGCCAAGCTCGGTCCGACGGGCAGCGTGCTGTGGGTCCGGCAGGTCGGCGGCACCGGGGACGAATCCGGGTTCGGTTCGGCACCCCTTGCGAATGGGGACGTCTATTTTTGCGGCCGCTTCAACAACACAGCGAGCTTCAGCGGCACGAACCTCACCGCGTCTGGCCAGGATTTGTTTCTCGCGCGCTATGACGGCAACGGAACCCTGCTCTGGGCGCGCAAGGCCGGCGGCACGGGCAGCGACGCTGCCTACGCGGTCGTGGCGGACGCAGCGGGCAATGCCTACGTCACCGGCGACTTCGCGGGCACAGCCGATTTTGGCGGTGCCCAAATCACCAGCGGCTCCGGGCAGAACAGTTTCGTGGCCAAATATGACCCGACGGGAGCCTTGGTGTGGGTGGTCAGAATTGGCGGCACCGGTTCGAGTTCAAGCACCCGCCTGCATCTGGACAGTGCCTCAAACCTTTATGTTGGCGGATCGTTCCAAGGGGACATTCAATTTGTGACCCCCTCGTTGACGAGCGCGGGGGGCAATGATGGCTTCGTGTTGAAACTGGACGTCAACGGTGCCGCACAATGGGTTCAGCAGTTCGGCGGTCCGAGCAACGACGCGGTGCGGGGGATGGACAGCAGCGCGGACGGCACACTCATTGTGGGGGGGAGCTTCCGCAGCAGCATGACCATAGGGTCCACCACGCTCTCCACTACAGGCAGTGACGATTGGTTCATCACCAAACTCGACAGCGCTGGCACTCCGCTCTGGGCCCGCAAAGCTGGCGGCAACGGAAGCGACCTGGTGCATTCACTAACCACTGACGCTTGGGGGAACGTGCTGGTCGTCGGCAGCTTCAGCGCGAACGCCACTTTCAATGCCACGACCTTGATAAACTCGGGGTCCACCGACATGGCGGTGGTGAAATACGACGCGAGCGGCGCCCAGAAATGGGCTCGCAACAGCGCCAACGGCCAAGTCATCAGCGGATTGGAAATACAGGCCGATGCTGCGGGCCGCCTGCAAATCGCGGGAGAATTCTCCGGCAGCCTGCCGCTTGACCATCTTACCGTGAACAGCACTGGCCAAACGGACATCTTCTTCGCAACCCTGACCTCCACGCCGCCTCTCATCTCCCAGCAACCCATCGGCGGCAATGTGCTGGCGGGACAGAACGTGACGTTCAGTGTTGTGGCGACCGGCACTGGCGGGGTGACTTACCAGTGGCGCATGAACGGCACGAACATCGTCGGGGCGACGAACGCGAGCTACACCATCGTCAATGCCGCCGCCAACGCCGCCGGCAATTACGACGCGCTCGTGACCCACGCCTTCGGCTCCATCGCCAGCAGCCCGGCGGTGGTGACGGTGATTCCGAGCGCGAATCCCCTGCCCTTCAACTTTGGCATGAAGCTGGGGACTGGTGGAGCTGGCAATCTCAGAACCTTGGCCCGCGATACCGCTGGCAACTTTTATTTCGGCGGCGAGTTCACCGGCGCGCTGGATTTCGGCTCCACCAACCTGATCAGTGCGGGCGGCAACGATGCCTTTGTGGCCAAGGCGGACCCCGCCGGCACTGTGCTGTGGGCCGCGCACTTCGGCGGCCCGGGATCTGATGTCGTCAACGACCTCGCGCTCGCGCCGGGCGGAGAACTGGTGGCCGTCGGCGACTTCAACGACGGAGCCGTGTTTGGCACCAACGGCCCCGTCTCTAGCGTGGCCGGCCTCCGTTCAGCCTTCACGGTTCGCCTTTCATCTGCCGGCCAGCTGGTCTGGTTCCGCCGGGTGGTGAATCTCAGCGGTTCGATGTCCCAAGGAGCCGAAGTCGTCACCGATGCGGCGGGGAATGCATTTGTTACCGGCAAGACGATTGACTCGGCAACGTTTGACGGGGTGACTACGGTGACCCGAACCTTCGGCTGGGACTTCATCATCAAATACGATCCAGTCGGAAACGTCTCGCTGGTGACGGCAACTGATGACGCCCCCGCCTCCTCCGGCCAGTTCATCCACGACGACAGCCAACTGGCAATAGATGCGGCCGGTAACTTGGTGCTCGGCGGCGCGATTAACAGCGCCGGCAAGGTCAACATCGGCGGAGTCACCCTGCCCTTCCCGGTGCAGGGCGGGCTCGACGCCTTCGTGGCCAAGTTCACCAGTGCCGGCGCGCCCCTGTGGGTGCGCTCCCTCAGCGGGCCGGGCCGTGAATACGTAAGCCACCTCGCGGCCAGCCCGGATGGCAGCACCTATGTGCTGGGGGCCTTCGACGCTGCCTTTGATTTTGGAAACGGCGTGGTGCTGACTCCCGACAGCGGCGCGAGCCTCACCGGCTTCCTGCTCAAGCTCACCACCAACGGAACCGTCGCCTGGTCGCGCACCGTTGGTGTCGGCCAGTTGAGCCCGTTCGGGGCCTTGGCGGTGGATGCGTTCGGCAACGTTTACGTCGGATCGCAGTTTGCCGGGACCAACCCCCTCGGAATGCCCAACGCCCTCAGCGCCGGTGCCGACGATGTGTTCATCGCCAAGTTCAACCCGCAGGGAAGCCTGCTCTGGTCCCAAAGCTTCGGCGGCACCGGGTCCGACTTCCTCAATGGGCTGGTGCTGGATGCGAGCCAGAACCTGTATTTTGGTGGCGGGTTTTCAGGCCTGCCGGGCATGACCGGTTCCGGTAGCATCTCGCTCGGCGGCATCGCCGCAACGCCGCCGGTCATCACCACGCAGCCGTCCTCCCAATCCATCAGCGTCAACCAACCCGTGACCTTCAGCGTCGGCTTCACCGGCGCGCTGCCGTTCACTTACCAATGGCGGTTTAACGGGACCAACCTGCCGGGCGCGACGAATGCCACGCTCACCATTCCCAGCGTGGTCCCCGCGAGTGCCGGCGGCTACAGCGTGCTCGTGAGTGACGCGCTGGGCATTGCCGCCAGCGATGTCGCCACGCTCACGGTGGACACCTCGGGCACGCCGTTCATCGTCACCCCGCCGCAGAGCCAGACGGTGCAGCAGGGCACGGCCGTGCTGTTCAATGTCGGAGCGGTGGGCGCGTCGCCGTTGAGCTACCAGTGGCGCAAGAATGGCACCAACTTGGCCGGGCAGAGCTTCAGCTTCCTCGCCCTCGGCAGCACAACCACCAATGACAACGGAAATTACGTCGTGGTGGTCACCAACGTCTTCGGAGCCGTCACCAGCGCGCCGGCGGTGCTCACCGTCACACAGATCTTCCCGCCGGCCATCACGAATCCTCCGGTGAGCGTGACGGTGATGGTCGGTGCGAACGCCACATTCAGCGTCGGGGTCAGCGGCACGGCACCGTTCAACTATCAGTGGGTGCGTGGCGGCGTGGCCCTGCCCGGCAATGATGCGCCGACGCTCACGCTCACGAACGTCACGCTGGCGGATGCGGGCACCTACTTCGTGCAGGTGTTCAACTCCGCCGGGCTGGCCTCCAGCCAGAGCCAGCCGGCCACGCTCACTGTGCTGGCCCCGCCACTGTTCCTCACTCAGCCTCAGCCAGCCACCGTGCTGCAGGGCGGGACCACCAATTTTGGCGTCACCGTCGCCGGCTCGCCCACGCCGGCGCTGGCGTGGTTCCGCGACGGTGTGCGGCTGACCAACTCCGCAGGCTACTCCGGCGTGAACACCACGAACCTGCTGGTTTTCAACGCCCAAGGCCCGCAGGCGGGCAGCTATTACGTCATCGCCACGAACACGGCCGGAGCCATCACCAGCGCGCCGGTGACACTGGCCGTGCTGCTCGCACCCGTGATCACAGCCCAACCCACCAACGTGATGCTCACCCGCACGAACCTGGCTGACGTGCTGCCGGCCAGCTTGAGCGTGGCCGCGACGGGCGCGCCTCCCCTGCTCTTCCAATGGCGTTTCAACGGAGCAGACTTGCCCACCGAGACCAACGCCGTGCTCACAATCACGAACGTGACCCGTTTGCAGAATGGCCTGTATCAAGCCCTGGTGGCGAACGTGGCCGGTGCGACCACGAGCAGCGCGGCCTTGGTGCGGGTGCGGGTTCCTCAACGGGTGGAACCGCCGGTGTTCGTCCCCGGCCAGCCGTTCCGCCTGCGCTTCACGGACGACACGGGCGAGCAGGCCACGCCGGCAGACCTCGCGAAGATTGAAGTGCAGGCCGCGACCAATCTGATTGGTCCGGGCATCCTCTGGGTGACGCTCACCAACGGCTTCTCGGTGGTCAACGGGGTGGTGCAGTTTGATGACCCGGCCAGCACGAACATGATTCGCCGCTACTACCGAATCCTTGAGAAGTGAATTGGGGCGCGGCCCTATTGCGGCAGAAAGGCAACC
>CAIPBN010000664.1 GCA_903863315.1 uncultured Verrucomicrobiota bacterium
CAGCGGTGCGACTGCCTCGCGGCCGTCGAACACCTGCCGATACGCGAACATCTCAACAGTCGAGCCATCGTCCACAAAGCGGCCCATCAGGCGCTCCCCGGCGGTCGTGTCGAGCTGCAGGGACAGCGACAGCGTGGACAAGCCCGACCGCAGCACGACGACCGTGGCCCGGCCATTTTGATCGAAACGTCCCTGCAACGCGTGGCTAGCAATGCCTTGCCGCAGATAGCCGGTGAACTCGCCGCCCGCGCCTACTTCGATCTGGAAGAAACCGCATTTGGAAGGCACGAGCGAGTTCGTCGGATACACCAGCCCGTTGAACACACCGCGCGCCAGACCGGCCACCCGGGGAGTGAAGTTCGCCTCCAGCAGCAGATTGGGCTGCATGGTGAATTGCAATAGCGGCGAGCTGCCGGTGACGCTACCGCTCCAGCCGGCGAAAACATGACCGGCCGCAGGAGTGGCCCGCACTTGATAGACGCCGCCCACATCGAGCGAACGGCCGTTCCAATCCGGATCGACGGCCCCCGCGCCATTGACCCGCACGGTGAGCAGGCTGGGAAGCTGCAGATAGGCTGAACGCGTGATTTCCGGGGACACATTGCCTGCCTGATCCACGGCCCGGACACGCAGGAGGCTCGTGCCCGGTTGAGCCGTGGCCTCCAAGGCCCATTGTTCGATGCCGTTCGCGACCTGCCACGCCGAACCATTGATGGAAACTTCAATGCGAGCGATGCCCACGTTGCCCAAGGCCGTGCCACGCAACCTGAGCGCCGAACTCGCAAGTCGTTCGCCATCCACCGGCGACAAAAGAGTGATGAGCGGGGCCTCCGGCTGGGGATTCGCGGCGGACCGGAAATTCGCCACGAGGATGGTGCCGGTGCGCATGATGAACCGGAGCACAGGCGAGTTGGTCTCAATGCTGCCGGACCAGCCCGCGAAGATCGCGCCCGGGTTGGGCTGGGCCTCCAAAGTGTAAGTCTGGCCCACCTCCAACTCGGCGCCGCTCAACTCCGGGAGCACCCGGCCGGGTCCGGTGGAATAGACGCGCAGCGGCGCGTTGACACGTCCAGCCATGAGCTGGATGGAGGGCGGACCCGGCATGTCATCCAGTCCCTGCGGGGAGGTCTTGAGGGGCCGCATCTCGCGCACCTCGCGCGGCGGCGCGGGGAGCTGAGGCATGCCCGGGATGTTCGTCTGCCCCATGGAGCGCGCGAGGAAAAGTCCGCTCTGATTGGTGACCGGACCATATTGAACGCGGGGAAAATTGGTGGCGGTCAAACCGCCGGGCACGCCAGCGGGAGAGCGCGGATCTCGCACGACGATGTTGTTGGCAGGCGGCCACGGGGCCACGGCCTGCGGTGCGTGGGCAGCGCGCCCCGCCGACTGGGTGCCTTGCGGCTCCTGATCTTTCCGGCTGCGAATGAAGAAACTGCCCACCCGCGACCAGAAGCCCGGTTTCTCCGGTTGCGCGGGTTCCTCAGCCGCGACCGGCTGAACCATCGCCGGCGCTGCAGGTGCTGGAGCTGGCGTGGCGGCGGTGGCGGCCCGCAGCTTGAGCTGCTCGATTTGATCCGCGAGCGGGTCAACAGTGGGCTGGGTGGGGGTAAAAAACGACGGTGCGGGCGTGACCGGCGTGCCAGCAGCGGGGCGGGTCAGCTCCGTCGAGTCAGAGATGATTCGAAGCGGAACGGCTGGGGCAGCGGGCGCCGTCTCCACGGGCACGGGAACAGAAACGGCGGTTTCGGCCGGAGCCGGCTTCGCAGCCTTGGCCGTCGTCTCAGGTGCGGAGCCGCCACCGAAGAGCCGACGGAAAAAGCCGCCGCCACCGGCCGGCTGCCACTTCTCACGTTCCGCCTCGATGCGACGACGCTCGGCAGCCTGTTGGCGGGCGAGCTCCCGCGCTTCGCGCTCAGCCACCTCGCGGGCAGCTTGCTGGGAGTCCGCCGCAACCTTGCGCGCAATTGCCTGCTCCTTCTCCCGCAGGCGCTGGGCCTCGGCCTCAGCCCGCGCTTGCCGTTCGGCTTCCTCGCGGGAGTTCGACACTTCCGGCGGCACAGGCACAGGCGAAGCCGCAGGGGTGGTCGGAGCAGGCTCGGTGGCTGTTGCGGGCTGAGGGGCTGCACCGAACAGTCGGCGGAAAAACCCGCCCGCACCCGCCGGCTCCCACTTCTGACGCTCCGCTTCAATGCGCCGGCGCTCAGCGGCCTGGGCTTCTGCCTCGGCTTTGCGCGTTGCCTCCTGCTGCGCCTTGGTCTGACGATCCGCCTCTTCTGCGGCCTTGCGGGCGGC
>CAIPBN010000665.1 GCA_903863315.1 uncultured Verrucomicrobiota bacterium
CGCGCTCGGGTCGCGCCACCATTGGCAATCCGGCCTACTTCCACGTCATACACAGGAGGTGTCTAACACGCCTCACGCGCCCGCCAAACCCAGTTACTCACTCGCCGGCAAAGGTTTTTCGTCCTGTTCAGGTGCTAACCAAGCGCTGCAGCGAACCCGGCGTAAGCGTCGCGGTTGCAAGCGTCACGTCCCGTGTGCCGGGTCGCTGAGCTTGGGTCGTTAGGCGGACACCGGGGCGGCGCTCAGTAGGTCACGAGGGACTTCACCGGATAGCCCTTGAGCTTGCTGCGGCCGGCGAGGAACTCGAGTTCGATGAGGAAGTGGATTTCGAGGATCTTCGCCCCAATCTTCTCCAGCAGGTGCACCGCCGCCGAGGCCGTGCCGCCAGTGGCGAGGAGGTCGTCCACGAGGAGCACCCGCGCGCCGGGCTGCACGGCGTCAATGTGGATGGCCACGGTGTTGGAGCCGTATTCGAGGTCGTAGCTCTGCTCGTGGGTGGCGTAGGGGAGCTTGCCCTTCTTGCGCACCGGCACAAAGCCCGCCCCAAGCTGGACGGCGACCGCCGAGGCGAAGATGAAGCCGCGCGCATCAATGCCCACGACGGCGTCCACGTCGCCCGGTTTGTAGTTCGCGCAGAGGAGGTCAATGGTCCCGGCGAAGAGGCGGCCGTCTGCGAGCACAGGGGTGATGTCCTTGAACTGGATGCCGGGCTTGGGGAAGTCCGGGACGTTGCGGATGGCGGCGGCGATATCGGAGGCGGTGACTGAGTTGCTCATGGGGAAAGGGGGAAAACCACTAATGGACACTAACGAACACGAATGGGGCTAGAGGGTCGGGAGCGCTGGTGAGGGATTTGGTCTGGCTGAACTTGGAGCGCCGGTTGTCCTGTGTCCATCAGTGCAGGTGAGTGGTTGGGAAGCCGGGCGGCTCAGATGGTCTGGGCCTCGCGGCGCTCGATCATGCGGCGGAGCTTGTGCAGGGCGAGGTTTTGAATCTGG
This sequence comes from uncultured Verrucomicrobiota bacterium, assembly GCA_903863315.1. GTDB lineage: Bacteria > Verrucomicrobiota > Verrucomicrobiia > Limisphaerales > SXTU01 > SXTU01. Next base: position 999 of record CAIPBN010000665.1, read on the forward strand.
CGGACGCGTTCGCGGGTGACGCCAAACTTCTGGCCGACTTCTTCCAGCGTCCGCTCGGGACCGCCGTCCATGCCGAAGCGGTAGGTCAGGATGGTGGCTTCGCGGGGCGGCAGGGTCTTGACCATGTCCCGGAGCATGGTGCTGACGGTCTTTTCCTCAAGCTGCTCGTAGGGCGTCTCGGCGTTGTCGTCCTGGATGATTTCACCGAAGAGGTGGGAGTCATCCCCATCGCCCATCGGCGCGTCGAGCGAGGCGGGGCGAATGGCGGCGGTGCGAAGCTGGCCGACCCGGCTGGCGGTCATGCCCATCTCCTCGGCCAGCTCCTCGTCCGTGGGCTCGCGGCCAAACTCTTCCTGAAGCTTCATGGCCACCCGCCGCATCTTGGAGATCTTGTCCACCAGATGCACGGGGAGGCGGATGGTTTTGCCCTGGTTGGCGAGGGCGCGCTTGATGGACTGCTTGATCCACCAAGCGCCGTAGGTGGAGAGCTTGCCGCCCTTCTTGGGGTCGAAGCGCTCGACGGCCTTCATGAGGCCGATGTTGCCCTCGTTGATGAGGTCCAGCAGGGGCAGGCCGAGCCAGTCGTAGTCGTGGGCGATTTTCACGACGAGACGGAGGTTGGCCCTGATCATCAGATCGCGCGCGGCCTTGTCGCCCTGCTGGATGCGGGCGGCGAGGGCGTTTTCCTCCTCAATGGTGAGCAGCGGCACTTGGCCGATTTCACGCAGGTAGAGGCGGATGGCGCTGTCGCCGTCGTAAGGCATGCGCTGCCGGTCGGCCGGCTGCGGGAGCGGACTGGCGGCCGGCGGGCGGCTCAGGGCATCCACGTCGGCAACGGTGACGGGCTGGGCGGGCTTCACCGCCAGTGGTCGCGGGCGGGGACGGAAGGGGTTGAATTGTGACGTTGGCCGGGCGGCCTTGACGCGGGCGGTGGCAGGGGCCTGTCCACCAGCGGGTTTGCGCCGGACGGGGCGGCTTGAGGTTGGTTTCCGGGCGGCCATGCTAGGCGGGGAGGATTCGCACTGCGTGGAGGGAGGGCAAGCATATTTGCCGCCCGCTCA
>CAIPBN010000666.1 GCA_903863315.1 uncultured Verrucomicrobiota bacterium
GTGCAAGGCATCGCCCGCATCCTGACCAAACACGGCCAGTTCGACGAAGCCCTCGCGACGCTGCGCAAAGTGGACCTCGAGAAACAAGGCGGCTTCTGGCGCGGTTCGTTGCTCCTGTCCCTCGCCGATGCAGCCGCAGACCCGCGTCTCCGCAAACTCGCCGAGGAGAAGCTCGCCACTAAGGAACTCAACCACCCATGACACTCATCCGCATCGCCCTCCTGTTCTCACTGCTGCTTCCGCTCGCTTTGTCCGGCCAGTCAACGCCGGGGGCCGGCGCGGAGGACTTGACGGTGCTGCCGCCGTTGGTGGACGGGGTCGCGCCCACCGCGCTGGTGGAGGAGCAGTTGAAGAAGCTGGCCTTCGCTGCGCTGGCCCGGCGCGAGACGGCTTACGAACAAATCAAGACACCGGCGGATGTCGTCGCGTGGCAGCAGCGGCAACGGGCCAGTTTCCTCGCGGCGCTGGGCGGGCTGCCGGAGCGCACGCCCTTGAACGCGCGGGTGACGGGCCAGCGCGACTTTGGCGCGTATCGGATGGAGAAAATCCTGTTTGAAAGCCAGCCGGGGTTTCTGGTCTCCGGCTTGTTGTATCTGCCGGCGGGGGCCGGGCCGCATCCGGCGGTGCTGATGCCGTGCGGACACACGCCCATCGCGAAGGCGGGCGCGGTGTATCAGAAGGCGTCCATCAGCCTCGTCCGCGCTGGCCTCGCGGTCTTCTGCTTCGACCCCATTGGCCAGGGCGAGCGGCGGCAATACCGGAAGCCGGACGGGGCGCCGGAGTTCACCAGTCCCACGAGCGAACATCAGTTGATGGGCATCGCCGCGACGCCGCTCGGCTTCAGTCTGGCGCGGGCGATGATTTGGGACAGCGTCCGCGCGCTGGATTACCTCCAGAGCCGACCGGACATCCGGGGCGACCGGCTGGGCTGCACCGGCGTCTCCGGCGGCGGGACCATGACCAGCTACTTGATGGCGCTGGATGAACGGGTCGTCGCCGCCGCGCCCGCGTGTTATCTCACCGGCTACCGGCGCTTGCTCGAAACCATCGGCCCGCAGGACTTCGAGCAGAATCTCTTCGGCCAGCTTGCCGCCGGGCTGGACCACGCCGATTACGTTCTCCTGCGCGCGCCGCGACCGGTGCTCATCATGGCGGCGACGCAGGATTACTTCGACATCCAGGGCGCGTGGAACCTCTTCCGCCAGGGCAAACGCGTTTACGGGCGGCTCGGGTTTCCGGAGCGGGTCGAGCTGGTGGAGGCCGACACCAAGCACGACCTCGCCATCGAAATGCGCGAGGCCTCCGCGCGGTGGTTCCGGCGCTGGCTCGCGGGGCGCGACGATGCGTGGAAGGAACCGGCGTTCGACATTCTGCCGGAGAGCGAAGTCCTCTGCACGCCGGAGGGCGATGTGCTGCGCCAGCCCGGAGCGCGTTCCTTCTTTGAACTGAACGCGACGGCCGCTGCGCTGCTCACGGCGGAACGCCAGCGCTTCTGGCAGACCAGCCCACGCCCCGCCGCGCTCGCCAGGGTGCGCGAACTCGCGCGGATTCGTCCGCTCGCAGAGTTGCCGGCCTTCACCGCCACCGCCGGGGATGTGCTCCAGCGCGGGCCGGTGCGCATCGAGAAGCTGACCCTGCGCAACCCCGAAGGCACCGTGCTTCCCGCGCTGCTGTTTCGTCCGGCCCAAGCGGGTGGCAGCCTCCGCCTCTACCTGCACGGCGACGGCAAGCGAGCGGAAGCCGGGCCGGGCGGCAGCCTTGAGGCGCTCGCCCGCGCGGGCGAAACCGTGCTGGCCGTGGACCTGCGCGGCCTGGGCGAAATGCAGCGGGGAAAACGGGCGTCCGGTTTTGAAGCCCTCGCCGAGCCGAAC
>CAIPBN010000667.1 GCA_903863315.1 uncultured Verrucomicrobiota bacterium
GCCCCAGTCCGCGAGCTGGCCGCCACCGGTTTCCCAGAACGAACGCCAGCGGCGCGGGGCGAGGTCATCACTGTAGGGAAGCTGTTTGGCGAGCGGGCCGTTCCAGAGATTCCAGTCGAGGTAATCGGGCACGGGCTTGGCGGGCGTGTAGTCGCCCCACGGGTCGCCGAAGTAAGTGCCGCGCGAGACGCTGCCGGTCCAGACGTAGGCCTCGACGGCTTTGCCGAGCTGGTTCTTGCGGAGCATCTCGACGGCCTGCATGCGGCCCGTGTTGCAAGAGCGTTGATTGCCCATCTGCGTGATGGAGCCGGGTCGGGCGGCGAGCGCGTCGCGCATGAGGCGCAACTCGTCGAGCTGATGCACGAGCGGCTTCTGGCCGTAGAGATGTTTCTTGTGCTTGAGCGCGGTAATCATCATCGGCGCGTGATGGAAGTCCGGCGTCGCGACGTTCACGGCGTCGAAGTCACCGGCCCGGTTGGCGAACACCTCACGGTAATCCTTCACGCTCCAGGCCTTGGGGAACTCCTTCTTCATCTTGTCCAACTCGCGCTGGTCCACGTCGCTGAAGCCGGCCCACTCGACTTGCGGATGGCTCTTCAACGCGTTGCGATCCGCCCCGCCCATGCCGCCGACGCCGATTTGGTAGATGCGCAGTTTACTGTTGAGGTTCGTCTGCGCCCGCGCGAGCGGCGAGAGCGCGGCGAGGCCGGTGGTGAGCACCGCGCCGGTGCGGAAAAACGTGCGGCGGGTGACGGGAGTGGAAGGTTGTTTAGCGGTCATGATGTGGGTTGGATACTAAGTCGAAGCGCCGTCTCCTCAAGCAAACTCTCACCACAAGCCGACGGGCGCGAACTACTTCGCCCCGATGCAATACAGCGCACGGTTGGAGCGGAGGAGCAGGCGGCTGCCGTCGAAGGCGGGCGTCGAGTTGAAGTAGCCGCGCCGGTTCTCCAGAGAGTTCTCGGCAAGCACCTGGAACTTCGGCGATGCCGCGAGCACGACCGCCAGGCCCGTGCGACCGAAGTAGTAGAGCTTGCCGTCGGCGAGGACGGGCGAGGAGTAAATGCCTTGGAGGCTTTGGTTCAGGCGTTCCTCATAGACCATCTCGCCAGTTTTGGCGTTGACGCAGTAGGCCACTGCGAGCGAATCGCTGGCGAAATAGAGGTGGCCGTCGTGGAGCACCGGCGAGGGGACGTTGGAGCCTTTGCCGATTTTCCAAAGCACATGGCTGCCGCTGACTTCTCCCCGCCCGCCGGCGCGGATGGCGAGGCCGTTCTGCGGGTTGCGGCCGCCGATGGCGTAAATGATGCCGTCCTTCGCCACGGGCGTGGGGCACATATACCAGCCGATGCCGGTCTGGCACTTCCACAGCGGCGCACCCGTGTCGGCGTCGAAGCCAAAGACCTCTTTGATGCAGGCGGCAACGACCTCTGACTTGCCGCCGGGGAGCGCGACCACGAGCGGCGCGTGCCATGACTCGGTGATGCCGCCGGCGCGCCACTTCTCCGCGCCGGTTTTCTTATCGAGCGCTACGAGCGCACTACTCTCGACGCTGGCGTTCACAAGCACCAAGTCCTTGTGCAGCACCGGCGACGTGGCGGAACCCCAGCCGTTCAACTTGTCCCCGACCTTGGTGTTCCACAGTTTCTTGCCCGCGTGGTCGAAGGCAAAAACGCCAGACTTGCCCCAGAAGACATAAACGCGCTCGGCATCGGCCACGGGTGTGCTGGTCGCGTAGCCGTGGTCTTCGCGGATGCCGGACTGCTCAGGCAGATCGGCAGGGACGGGCGTGTTCCAGAGCAGCTTGCCGGTGGCGCGGTCGAGGCAGAGCAGGTGGCGCTTCAAGTCATCCAGGCTCCCGCCGCGTCCGGGTTGCACGCCGGTGTAGCAAGTGAGGA
>CAIPBN010000668.1 GCA_903863315.1 uncultured Verrucomicrobiota bacterium
AAGCTGCTGGCCGAGCAACTCACCGATGACCGCACCCGCGTCGCCCGCGCCTACCGCCTCGTGCTGGGCCGCGCGCCAACGGACGGCGAAGTCACCCTCGCGCTAAAATTCCTCCCCGCCGAGTCCACCGCCAGCGAAGCCGCCAAGCGCACCGAAGCCTGGGGCCGCTTCTACCAGGCGCTCTTTGCTTCGGTGGATTTCCGCTACTTGAACTGAACCGTCCCGCTGGTAAGCTCCGTCGAAGCACATTGCCATGAACACCCCGCTCTTCACCCGCCGCCACGCGCTGCAATCCCTCGCCTGCGGCTTTGGCTCGATGGCCTTTGCTGGCATGACCGCTCAGCGTGCCGCCGCGGCCGCGAACCCCCTTGCGCCGCGCCAGCCGCACCACGAGCCGCGCGCCAAGAGCGTCATCTTCCTCTTCATGCAGGGCGGCGTGAGCCATGTGGATTCCTTCGACTACAAGCCCATCCTCACCGAGAAGGACGGCCAGCTCATGGGCTTCAACGACGCGCGCAAGATTGCCAACTCCGGCAAGCGCGAGGAGTCCACGCAGCGCGTGATGAAGCCGCTCTGGCAGTTCAACCAGCACGGCCAGTCCGGTCGCTGGGGCAGCGAGCTATTCCCCGAGATGGCTCGCCACGCCGACGACCTCACCTTCATCCACTCGATGCACACTGAGGGCATCGCGCACGGGCCGGCCACGCTCTTCCTGCATTGTGGCGCGACGCAGTTCATCCGCCCGAGCATGGGCTCGTGGGTCAGCTACGGTCTCGGCGCGGAGAATGAGAACCTCCCCGCCTTCGTCAGCCTCAGCCCGAGCGCTGGCAATGGCGGCCCGCGCAATTACGGCAACGCCTTCCTCCCGCCCGTCTTCCAAGGCACTGGCATCGGCAAGGCCGGCACGCCCATCATCGAGGCCACCATCCGCAACCTGACCAACCCCAAGCTCTCGCCCGCCGAGCAGCGCCGGAATTTTGACTTCCTCCAGGAACTGAACGCCGAGCAGCTCAAGAAATCTCCCGGCGACGCCGAGTTGGAGGCCGTCCTCGCCAGCTACGAACTCGCCTGGCGCATGCAGAACAACGCGCCCGACACGCTCGACTTGAGCAAGGAAACCGAGGCCACGAAAAAACTCTACGGCATCGGCGAAGGCAAGACGGACAACTTCGGCCGGCAATGCCTCATGGCCCGCCGCTTGGTCGAGTCCGGCGTGCGCTACATCCAGGTCACCTACGGCGACAACAGCGCCAACCCCGCTTGGGACCAGCACTCGAACATGCCCAAGCACAAGGACCATGCGATGGCGGTGGACAAACCCATCGCCGGCCTGTTGCAAGACTTGAAGGCGCGCGGCCTCCTCGAAGACACCATCGTCTGGTGGGGCGGCGAATTTGGTCGCACGCCCTACGCGGAGAAGAACGGCACGGGCCGCGACCACAACGCCGGCGGCTTCACCGTCTGGCTCGCGGGCGGCGGCTTCAAGCCCGGCACCAGCTACGGCGCCACCGATGAATGGGGCCACCTTGCCGTCGAGAACAAGGTCCACATGCACGACCTGCACGCGACCATCCTGCACCAGCTCGGCCTCGACCACGAGAAGCTCACCTACCGCTTCGACGGCCGCGACTATCGCCTCACCGACGTGCATGGGCATGTGGTGAAGGAAGTCCTGGCGTAGTCCGACCAAAGCAGGTCAGTGCTTCCACCCTGACCTTCCTTCAAGCCTTTCCGCTCTAGCGGAATCCGAAGTCAGAAAGACAGGCGAGACGCGCTGTCCTACTTGAGCGACCCGCAATCGCTTCTCTCGACAGCCGGCGCAGAAACTTCGATTCACGTCCCGTCGCGCGCACGTTCATGTTCGCGCGCATGAAAACCAATTCGTCGTCCCAAACCTCCTCGTCCTCACGTTTTCACCTGCCGCTGGCCGCGCTGCTCGCAGCCGTTGCGCTGTTTGCCGCAGGCTGCCATGTCTTTGATGGCGGCACGCGAAAGCGGCACAACTCCAGCCTCGTGGATTATCTCTACCCGCGTGGAAATCACACTCAACCCACCAAGCCCTCGGTGCCCACACTGAGGCTGCCGTTGAAGGTCGGCATCGCGTGGGTGCCGGAGTCCACGGGCAGCAAGGACCAGTATCGCCAGCAGGACTCGGTGCTCACGGAGGTGCGGCGCAAGGAGCTGGCGGAGGCGGTCATCCCGCACTTCCAGAAATACCCGTTCATCAAGTCCATCGAGATTGTCCCGACGGCCTACCTGACGCCGGGCGGCGGGTTCGAAAACCTGGATCAACTGAAGGCATTGCTGGGTGTGGACGTGATTGCCCTATTGTCCTTCGACCAGTTGCAGACTTCGGACAGCACGGAGTTGTCGGTGCTCTACTGGACCATCGTCGGCGCGTATTTCATCCCGGCCGAGGCGAACAAGACGCACACGATGGTGGACGCGGCGGTGTTCGACATTGCCAGCCGGCAGCTTCTTTTCCGCGCGCCCGGCATCAGCAAGTCGCAGGGCATCGCCACGCCGATCCGCACGAATGAGCGGCTGCGGGTGAAGAGCGATCAAGGCTTCGTGGCGGCCTCGACGAACATGGTGGCAAACGTGAAGGTGGAGCTCGCGGCGTTCCAGCAGCGCATCAAGGAGAAGCCGGAGACGGTCCGCATCGTGCGATCGGCGGGCTACACGGGCGGCGGCGCGTTCGGCTGGGAACACGCCGGGCTGCTGGGCGGCGTGCTGATGCTGGGAATGCTGCTGCAACGGCCCCGCCAGTGAACCGACACGGAGTCTGGAGCCACAAACTCGCACTGACTGGCACTCATGGAAACCCACATTGAGCGAACCAGCGCGATGTGCGGAGCCGTGGTCGTGCCGGCGGCTTCCAGCCGCCGTCCGGGGCGTGCAGAAGTTCGAGTGCGGTCAGACATGCTCACGCGCAGCACGCCGGCTGGAAGCC
>CAIPBN010000669.1 GCA_903863315.1 uncultured Verrucomicrobiota bacterium
CGGCCAAGTAAGCGTATCTGCCGCCATGGAAGTGGCGGTCAAAAATATAAACACAGATACTAACAGCAACTTGCTGACGAGGATTTGCATGGTGTTGTGATGGCATACCCGCTGGCTAACTCCAAGCGATCAAGTTCTGTTGAGACAAACGCCGGCTGTGCCATTCTGACCCGGTTGCCCCGTCGCCAAGGGTGCCTTACCCTGTCGGAAAAGGTAAGGCACCTTTTGCAACCGGGAGCCTTGGGACATGATTTGGGGTAGGTTTGGCTCTTTTTGACCACCTCTAGGAGTCATAGCCGCGAGGTCTTAGTCAAAACGCCTAGATGGACCACAGAGGCGCGATGAACACAGAGAAGACCCATCCAAGGGGCGGCTAACGACGGGGGCACAGGTGGGTGACTCCAAAGGCCAAGGGGTGGCGTTCTCGCAGTCCTCTGTGTTCATCGCGTCTCTGTGGTCCCTGCCCGTGGTCATTTGGTTGGTTTCGGCTCACGCCACAGTAATGGCTGCTCCGAGCTGGCCCACGCGCACTTGGGTGTTGGCCCCGCTGCCGTAGGTGCGGCGGACTTCGATATGGTAGCTGCCGGCCGTCAGGGCCGGGACGGTGAAGAGCAGCTCGCCCTCGGTGCGGGTGGCAAGGCTGGTGGTGGGCACCTTCACGGCGCTGCCGGTGCCGTGGGCACGAAGTAGATGCTGTCCGCCGTTTTCGCGGAGGCGAACCGTGGATTCCGGGGCGCAGGGTAAAGAGCGGGGTGTTGACGGCGAAGCCGCCCCCGCCAAGACAAGGAATGTTCCGCAGTCCTGCTGCGTCAGTCATGGACCAATGCCTGCGCGTTTTCTGACTCTGTGGTTTGCCGGTCTGGGGTTTCTCTGGATGATTGGCGAGGGCGGTGCGGCGTCTTCTATCACCGCGCGGCAGCACGAGTATCAACGGAACGTGCTACCCGTGCTGCGCCAGTTCTGCTTCGACTGCCACGGCGGCGGGGTGAGCAAGGGCAAGCTCGCCTTCGATACCTACGAGAGCTTCGAGGGGTTGCTGGGTGACAAGGCGGCATGGAAGAAGGCGACACAGCTTTTGCAAAGTCATGTCATGCCCCCGGTGGAGAAGCCGCAGCCCACGACCGCGCAGCGCAGGCTCCTGCTAGATTGGATTGACCGCACGGTCTTCTACGTGGACCCGCAGCGGCCCGACCCCGGCCACGTCACGTTGCGCCGCCTGAACCGCGCGGAATACAACAACTCCGTTCGCGACATCTTCCGCATCGAGGCCAGCCCCGCCGACCAGTTTCCGCCGGACGACTCCGGCTACGGCTTCGACAACGTGGCCGACGCGCTCACGTTCTCGCCGCTGCTCATGGAGAAGTATTTCCGGGCCGCGAGCCAGGTGCTTGACGAAGCGCTGCGGTTGGAGACGACCGCGCGTGTTGGTATCGAGCGCGACGACGCCCGGCTCACGGTCTTCGCCGGCCAGCCCGACACCAGCACGAACAGCGGTGTGACTTTGCTCAAGTCGGCGGCGGATGAAATCGGCGTGGAGCTGAAGGTGCCGGTCGCGGCGCGGTATCGCGTGCTCACGCGCGCGGCGGCGAGCAAGCATGGCGAATCTCTCGCGCGGCTCGCGGTGCTGCTGGATGGCCGGCCTGTCGCGGAACTGGAGCCGAAGGCCGAGTGGAAGGGCCGCAAACTGGGCATGCCCGGTGTCTTTGCGCTCGTCGAGTTGCCGGCGGGTAGGCACCGAGTCTCGCTTCGTCTCGCAGGCGCAGGGGTGCCGGACCGCGTCGCTGCCGTGGATTTCCTCGCGCTCACCGGGCCGTTCTCGCCGGGGCATCCGGTGCCATCAGAGTTTCTGCAAACGCTTTCGCCGGGCCGCAAACTCGGCGTCCCAACTCTGCGCCTCAGCGGCGAGGACACGGAGGGCGGCGAGGGTCGCAACAGCCTCGATACCGGCAAGGCGTGGTTCGCCACGCGCGGCTACCGGCGACTGCCGCTGTTTTTGCCGGCGGGCGGCCAGTATCGCTTCCGCGTGAAGGCCGGAGCGCAACAGGTTGGCGCTGATCCGGTGCGCTTTGAGGTGCGACTGGGTGCCCGCAGTCTTGGCGAGTTCACCGTCACTGCGGGCAGCGCCGTCGCGCAGGACTTTGTCTTCGAGCGCGAATTGTCTGCCGGTCAGGACGAGTTGCAGGTGTGGTTCGTCAACGAGTTCAAGGACGCGCAGTCGGGTGCAGAACGGTGGCTCTGGCTGCATGAGTTGAGCATCGAAGGCCCGCTCAAAGCCGACCTTGGTCTGCGTGCGGAGGAAGTGCCGGCGCTGTTGGAGCAAACAGGGCGGCGGCTCTTCCGGCATCCATTGCTTGCGGAGGAGAAGGCCAAGCTCACCAAGCTGGCACGCGCGGCAGAAGTGGCTGGTGAAGATGTTTTTGGCACGTTGCGACTCGGTTTGGAATCGCTGCTCGTCTCGCCCAAGTTTCTCTTCCACAACCAGCCGCGGCCCGCCGGCCCGGAGCGCAACGGCTCGGTGCCGATTGACGAGTTCACGCTCGCGGCGCGGCTCGCGAGTTTCCTTTGGTCCAGCGCGCCGGATGAAGAGCTGCTCGCGCTGGCTGAACGCGGCCAGTTGCGGAAGCAGTTGCCAGCCCAAGTGAAGCGCTTGCTCGCCGATGCGCGGGCGCGGGCGTTCACGGAGAACTTCGCCGGACAGTGGCTGCAACTCCGCGACCTCGGGCACGTCGCACCCGACGCGCAACGGTTCCCCGGCTTCACGCCCGAGCTGGCGGCGGACTTGCGCCGCGAGACCGAGCTGATGTTTGAGCACATCGTGCGCGGCAACCGCCCGGCGCTGGAGTTTCTCACCGCGGATTACACGTTTGCCAACGCCCACGTCGCGCAGCACTACGGCCTGCCGGCTCCTGCGGGCGATGGCTTCGCGCGCGTGTCGCTCGCGGGCACGCCGCGCGGCGGGCTGCTCACGCATGCGGGCGTGCTCACGCTCACATCGCATCCGACGCGCACTTCGCCGGTTAAGCGCGGCAAGTGGCTCCTCGAACAAATCCTCGGCACGCCGCCACCGCCCGCGCCGAACAACGTCCCGCCGCTCAAGGAAACTGAGAAGGAGGACGAGCGTGAGCCGCTCCGCAAACGCCTCGAAGCCCACCGCGCCAACGCCGCCTGCGCCGCGTGCCACGCGTTCCTCGACCCGATGGGCTTTGCCTTCGAGCACTACGACGCCGTGGGCCGTTGGCGCGAGCGCGACGGCGCGCACGCCGTGGATGCCGCCGGGCAACTCGTGAGCGGCCAGCGGTTCCGTGACGCCGCTGAGCTGCGGAAGATTCTCGCCCGCGATTTCGCGCCGACGTTCTTGAACAACCTTGCCGAGCAGTTGCTCACCTACGCGCTCGGTCGTGGCGTGACGTATCAGGACAAGACCGCCGTGCGAGAAATCACCGGACGCGCCTCAGCCGGCAACCTCGGATTCCAGACAATGGTGCTCGCGACCTGCGAAAGCGTGCCGTTCCAGCGAATGCGGCCACCTGTCGCGGAATCCAACCCCTCGAAACCATGAACGCCCCAACTCGCCGCGCCTTCCTCCGTGCCAGCGGTGCCTGCCTCGCGCTGCCGCTCTTGGAATCGTTCGGCCACCGCGCCTTCGCCGCGCCCACGCCCGTTGCGGCTCCGAAGCGGCTTGCGTTCCTCTACGTGCCCAACGGCGTGAACGTCGAGCAGTGGCAGGTGAAAGGTGAGGGCAGTGATTACGAGCTTTCGCCTACGCTCGCGACCCTCGCGCCGCATCGTAAGGACTTCACACTCATCTCCGGCCTGAACCACGAGAACGCCACGCCCGGTCCCGACGGTCCCGGCGATCACTCGCGCGCGACGGCGGTGTATCTCACCGGCACGCGCCCGAAGAAGACCGGCGGCTCGGACATTTACAACGGCGTCTCGCTGGACCAGGTAGCCGCGCGGCACATCGGGGCAAAGACACGGCTGCCCTCGCTGGAGCTGACCACCGACGGCCCGCGCAGCTCGGGTCGCTGCGATTCCGGCTACAGTTGCGCCTACCAATACAACTTGTCCTGGGCCACGCCGACGAAGCCCATTCCCGCTGAGCAGAATCCCCGCGCCGTCTTCGAGCGGCTCTTCGGTGCGCCGGGCGAGGCTTCCGCCGCGCGCCGCGAACTGCGCCGCAGTGTGCTCGACTCGGTGCTGGAAGTCGCACGTTCACTCGACCGCAACCTCACCGCCGCCGATCGTGAGAAGCTCGACCAATACCTCACGTCCGTCCGCGAAGTGGAGCGGCGCGTCGAGCAAGCCGAACGCAGCGCGCCGAAACTACCCGGCTTCACGCCGCCCGCCGGCATTCCCGACTCCTACCGCGACCACATCCGCGCGATGTTCGACCTCATGCTGCTGGCCTTCCAGGGCGACTCGACGCGCGTCTGCACGTTCATGCTTGCGCACGACGGCAGTAACCGTGCCTTCCCGGAAATCGGCGTGCCCGAGGCGCATCATCAGCTTTCCCACCATCAGGGCAACGAGGCGAAGCTGGCCAAGCTCGCGCAGATTGACCGGTTCTACGTTGAGCAGTTCGCGTGGTTCTTGTCCCGGATGAAGGAGGTGCGTGAGGCCGACCACAGCTTGCTCGACCAGACCATGCTCGTTTACGGCGGCTGCCTCAGCGATGGCTACAAGCATCTGCACAGCAACCTGCCCGTCATCGTCGCGGGTCGCGGCGGGGGCGCGCTGAAGCCTGGCCGCCACCTTGTCGCGCCGGACCCGACGCCGATGTGCAATCTCTACTCCGCCTTGCTGCACGGCCTCGACGTGCGCCAGACTCAATTCGGCGACAGCACTGGCGCGTTGACCGGCGTCTAAGCCAAACAACTCATGAACTTGACCATCCGCAGCCGTCGCGCTGCCTGCCAGCAGCTTGCCGTCTTCAGCCTAAGCGCCGCGCTTCTGCCCGTTGTGCTCCGCGCGGACGACGCCTCGACCGCTGCTGCTTTGCGTGCGCTGGGCGGGCAGGTGACGGAGGCCAATGGCACGGTGACGAAGATTTCCTTCCGCGACTGCTCGAAGCTCGGGGAGGCGGAGTTCAAGCAAATCGGACAGCTCAAATCGCTGAAGTCGCTCACGCTCTACGGGAGCTGCAAGGGGCTGACAGATACGACACTCGCGCACCTCGCCGGCTTGACCGCACTGGAGGAGCTGGGC
>CAIPBN010000670.1 GCA_903863315.1 uncultured Verrucomicrobiota bacterium
CGGCCAGACCGAACCTGACGGTGGGTCTCAAAGGCTTATAGCCCCGGATGACGGGCTGTTGCGTGGGGCTCTCCGCTGAGGAGAGCCACTTGCGCGTCCGTCGCTTCGGCTCGGCCAGCCGAATTAAATCTCGTCGAGCGCTTCGCCTTAGCCGCCATACCGCCACGATGCTCCATCGCTTGACACCGGCGATCCAGAGGCCTACTTGTTGACCACTCGTAAACCATGTGACTGACGCGTCCCTTCGGACGCGTCAGGTCGATGTGCTCAGTCGGGCGGCAGATTAGCCGGTGCGTGGTTGACGAGGCGTGAAGCTGAGCGACAGATGAAAACTCCATTGCCCCAGGCCGTAGTGCTTTGCCATGGCACGCCGACTAAGCCGCGCCCGTGGTGTGGTCCTGCGTCCGGAGGGGAGGGTTCGTTTTCACTCCTGACTGCTCGACTCCCGCACGGCCACAGAGAGCGAACGTGGCATCGGAAGGAAAGTCGGTATGAACAGAAGCAACAACCATGGAAAAGCGGCGATGGACAGCCGCGCGGCTGCCCGAATCCAAGGTGGTGGTGACCGCCAAGCCGGCAGCCAGACACACCAGAGCGGCTTCGGCCCGCGGGCGCAGCGAGCTGCGGCGCACAATGGACCGAAGGCCAGTCCCGCCGGCCCAGGTGGCAGCGGTGCTCAAGCTGGCGCTGGTAATCGCGGGCAATCCTGACCTAGCAAGTTGAGCGAGGCGTGGGAGGCGCTTGCCTCCCACGCCATTCAGACTCCAAAGCATTCTCCTCTCCGTCCTTGCCCATGCGTGTCCTCCAAGTCGTCCATGGCTATCCACCACGCTACAACGCGGGTTCCGAGGTTTACACCCAGACGCTGGCGAGGGCACTGGCTGTCCGGCACCAAGTGATGGTGTTCAGCCGGTTTGAGGATCCATACCAGCCTCCCTACTTGGAACTTGATGAGTCGGACGACGGCTGCCGTGACGCTGGGCCGATTCCCATCCGCATGATAAACATGCCGCACTTCCGCGACCGCTACCGGCACGAGCGGGTGGACGCGGCGTTCGCCCGCTCCCTGAAGGAATTCGCCCCGGACGTGGTGCATATCCAGCACCTGAACCACCTTTCAACCTCGCTGGTGACGTGTGCCGCCCGCCACGGCACGCCCGTGGTGTTCACGCTGCATGATTTTTGGCTGCAATGTCCAAGGGGACAGTTTCTCCAGTTCTTCCCAGAGTCCGAACCAGCAACCCTTGGGCTGTGCGATGGCCAGGAAGACTCGAAGTGCGCGTCGCGTTGTTACGCGCCGCGCTATGGCTCGGGTGCCGCTGAGGATCAGGCTGCCAGCGTGCGCCACTTCACCGACTGGGTGCGGCAGCGCATGAAGCATGTGCGCGAAATCGCCGCGCTGGTGGACTTGTTCATTGCCCCTTCACAACAACTCGCGCGGCGGTTCGAGCAGGCCTTTGGTGTGCCGGCTGAGCGCTTGGCGCAATTGGACTATGGCTTCGATTTGCAGCGTCTGCGCGGTCGGCTGCGACAGCCGGAGGCGGATGGGGCGTTTGTGTTCGGCTACATCGGCACCCATGTGCCGGCAAAGGGCATTCACCAATTGCTGGATGCCTTCGCCCGGCTGGACGGGAATGTCCGCCTGCGCATCTGGGGGCGGGCGCATCCGGAATACACGCCGCCGCTGCTCGCGAGGCAGCGCCGGCTCCCGGCTGGCGTGAGGGAACGAATCACTTGGGAAGGGGAATATCCAAACCACGAGATCGTCACCCGCGTTTTCGACCAGGTGGATGCCATCGTGGCGCCGTCCATCTGGCTCGAAAACTCGCCGCTGGTGATCCACGAGGCGCAACAGGCCCGGGTGCCGGTCATCACCGCAGACGCTGGCGGCATGGCGGAGCTGGTCCGGCACGAGGTCAACGGTCTGCTCTTTGAGCATCGAACTCCGGTGACACTGGCCGCGCAGATGGCCCGCTTGGTAGACGATCCCGATTGGGCGACGCGGCTGGGCCAGCGCGGCTATCTTCACAGCAGCGACGGGGACGTGCCTTCAGTGGACCAGCACACCCGTGAGATTGAGCGGCTCTACGCAGGCGTCTTGCGTCGTCCTGGCGCCATCGAGGAGGTGCGCGCATGAACTCGCATCCGTGGCGGCTCACGTTCGACACCAACCCGGACGATTGCAACCTGAAGTGCCTGATGTGTGAGGAGCACTCGCCCTACAGTTCCAGCCAGGAAGAGCGGAAGGCCTGCGGCCAGCCGCCCCGGCGCATGGACATCCGGGTGCTTGAACAGGTCTTGGAGGAGCTGAAGGATCATCCCCCGCGTGAACTTATTCCCTCCACCATGGGGGAGCCGCTGCTCTACCCGCATTTTGACCGGATCCTCGGGCTGTGCCGGAAGTTTGGCATCCGCCTGAACCTGACGACCAACGGCACATTTCCTCGCGGCGGGGCGAGCGAATGGGCGCACAAGATCGTTCCCGTCGGGTCCGATGTGAAAATCTCCTTCAATGGCACCCGTGCCGAGGTGCAGGAGGAGATCATGCGCAACAGCCGGATGGAAGCCGTGCTGGACAACCTCCGCGCCTTCGTCGCGATCCGGGATGAACACGCGGCGCACGGCGGCAACTACTGCTCCGTCACCCTGCAAGCCACGTTCCTCGAAGCGAACCTCGCCGAGTTGCCCCGGATTGTCCGTCTGGCTGCGGAGCTGAATGTGGACCGCGTCAAGGGCCATCATCTGTGGGTCCACTTCCGGGAGATGCAGGATCAGAACCTGCGCCGAAACCGGGAGTCCGTGCAGCGCTGGAACGACGTGGTGGTGCGGTGCCGGGAAATCGCTGCGAACCACGTCCGCCCCGGTGGGAGTCCGGTGAAGCTGGAGAATTTCCACCCGCTCGTGTTCAACGCCGGGCAGCAGGTTGACCCCCGCTCGGAATGTCCCTTTCTCGGCCAGGAGGCGTGGGTCAATCACGCCGGGCGATTCGACCCCTGCTGTGCCCCCGATGAGTTGAGAAAATCACTGGGCTCCTTCGGCAC
>CAIPBN010000671.1 GCA_903863315.1 uncultured Verrucomicrobiota bacterium
CGGCGCGAAGCCCCGCGTGCAGTTCGCCGCCACCGGCGAACTCCTCAAGTCGCCGTGGAAGTTTCAGAACTACGGCCAGTCCGGCCTCCCCGTCAGCGAGTTGTTCCCGCACGTCGCGCAGTGCATTGACGACCTCTGCATTCTCCGCTCCTGCCACGGCACGAACCCCGCCCACGGCGGCGCGCTGCTCAAGCTCCACACTGGCAGCGACAACTTCGTCCGCCCCAGCATGGGCGCATGGGTCAACTACGGCCTCGGCTCGGAGAACCAAAATCTGCCCGGCTTCATCACCATCTGCCCCACGCTCGCACACGGCGGCGTGAACAACTGGGGCGCCGCCTTCCTGCCCGCGTGGACGCAGGGCACGCCCATCGGCAACGCCGCCGTCCCTTCGGACAAGGCGCTCGTCCGCCACATCATCCCGCGCCTCGCGCCCGGCGAGCAGCGGCAACAGCTCGACCTCCTCGCCGCGATGAACCGTGACCACCTCGCGCAAACCGGCCCGAACCAAGCCCTCGAAGGCCGCCTCAACTCCTTCGAGTTGGCTTTCCGCATGCAGATGGCGATGCCCGAGGCACAGGATATTTCGCGCGAATCCGAGGCCACGAAGAAACTCTATGGTCTCGACGACAAAGTGACTGAGAACTTTGGCCGGCAATGCCTCATGGCCCGCCGTTTCGCCGAGCGCGGCGTGCGCTTCATCCAGGTCTCGCACAGCGACGGCGAAGTGCAGTGGGACCAGCACGGCAACCTCCGCAAAGGCCACACCAAGAACGCCGCCGAAGTGGACCGCCCCATCGCCGGCCTGTTGAAGGACTTGAAAGCCCGCGGTCTCCTGCAAGACACGCTCGTCCTCTGGGGCGGCGAGTTTGGCCGCACGCCCGCCGCGCAGGGCGGACGCGATGGTCGCGACCACAACCCCGAGGGCTTCACCATGTGGATGGCCGGCGGCGGCGTGAAACCCGGCATCGCCTACGGCGCGACCGACGACTACGGCTGGTTCGCCGCCGAGAACAAAATCCACATCCACGACCTGCACGCCACGCTCCTCGCGTTGCTGGGCATGGACCACGAGCACCTCACCTACCGCCACGCCGGCCGCGACTTCCGCCTGACCGACGTGCATGGGCATGTGGTGAGGGATATTTTCGCGTGAACTCAATGGAGCGCGGTCGCCCACGTCCGCATCAAACTCCGGTGAAGAAGCAGCCTCTGCGGACGTGGGCGTCCGCACTCCTCGTCGCGTTCCTCTGGACGGTCAGTTGCAGTCCAGCCGCTGAGAACCCGATGCGGCTCACCTTGGAAAACGCCGGCTCTTTCTGGGCCTTCCAGCCGGTTAAATCGCCGGCGGTGCCCGCCGTGAAGGCCGCCGCGTGGCCGCGCTCCTCCGTGGACCGCTTCGTCCTCGCGAAGCTGGAGGAGCAGGGTTTGAAGCCCGTCTCGGTTGCCGATCCGCGCACGCTTGTCCGCCGGCTGCATCACGACCTCATCGGCTTGCCGCCAACGCCCGAGGAAGTTGAGGCCTTTGTCCGGGCCTGCTCCTCCACCGGCCAGCACCGATCCCCCGTCGCCGTTCTGGTGGACAAACTGCTCGCTTCCCCGCACTTCGGCGAACGTTGGGGCCGGCACTGGCTGGACCTGGCGCGCTACGCGGAGTCCAACGGCAAGGCCCGCAACATGACCTGGCACCACGCGTGGCGTTACCGCGACTGGGTCATCGGCGCTTTCAACCGCGACCTGCCTTACGACCAGTTCATCCGGGAGCAAGTTGCCGGTGATCTGCTGCCGGGCTCGGGAGCGGAGCGGGACGCGCGGGTCGTGGCCACGGGCTTTCTGGCGCTGGGCGCGAAGGCATTGGAGGAGACCAAGCGCGAGCTGTTCCGCATGGACGTGATTGACGAGCAGATTGAAGTCATCGGGCGGTCGTTCCTCGGGCTGTCCATCGCCTGCGCGCGCTGCCACGACCACAAGTTCGATCCGGTGCCGACGCGCGATTACTATGCGCTGGCCGGCATCCTGCGCAGCACGCAGCCGCTCTACGGCCTGGGCCCGATGGGCATCAAGTGCGTGAACGACTCCGAGTTGCAAGCCATCGGCCCCGACGCCGACACGCTCGCCCCCAAGGCGGCCGAGCATTTGAAGGACCTCGCCACCCGCGTGCAGGAGCGCAACGACGCGCGCTCCAGCCGCTACCGGGTCGTGCGCAATGTTGCCGACGCCAAAACCCAGCTCAAAAAGCCCGGCGCGGACACGGCGAAGCTCGAGGCCGACATCGCCAAGATGGACGCCGTCATCAAGGACTGGGACGGGAAGGTGAAGGCGCTCGAAGCCACCGTCGCGAATCTCGAAACCAACTTTCCACCGCAGCCCGCGTTTGCCATGGCCGCGCGCGACGCCGCGAAGCCGGAGGACAGCAAGATTCACATTCGCGGCACAATTGAGAACCTCGGCGAGGTCGTGCCGCGTGGTTTGCCGCAGGTGATTCAAGTGCCCGGTCTTGCGCCCATCGGCGCTGGCGAGAGCGGGCGGCGGCAACTCGCCGAGTGGCTCGCGCATCCCGCCAATCCGCTCACCGCGCGCGTAGCCGTGAACCGCGTCTGGCAGCACCTCTTCGGGCGCGGGCTGGTGACGACGCCGGACGATTTCGGACTGAACGGCGCGCGGCCGTCGCACCCCGAGTTGCTGGACCATCTTGCCGCGCAGTTCGTCGCGGACGGCTGGTCCACGAAGAAGCTCATCCGGTCGCTGGTGTTGAGCCGCGTTTACCAGCTCGGCAGCGCGGTGGACGCGGCGAACCAGGAGCGCGATCCGGAGAACGTCTTCCTCTGGCGCAAACGCCCGCGCGCACTCGAAGCGGAGGTGTTTCACGATGCCGTGCTGACCGTGAGCGGGCAGCTCGATCCGCGTCCCCGCCCCGGCTCGATGACCGCCGACCTGCCGCCCTTCACCGCGCACGAGATGTTTTCCTTCAAGCCGCAGCTCGTCGAGACGCAGATGGTCCACCGGCATCGTGCCGTTTACCTGCCCGTGGTGCGCGGCGTGCTGCCGGAGCTGCTGAAGCTGTTCGACTTTGCCGAGCCGAGCATGGCGCTGGGCGCGCGCGATGAGACGGTGGTGCCTGCGCAGGCGTCGTTCCTCCTGAACAGCCCGTGGGTGCTGGCCCAGGCGCGGCATCTCGCCACCGTTGTGCTGGCCGGGGCTTCGGTGGATGACGCCGAACCGCTGGACAAACTTTTTCGCCGCACGCTGTCGCGCCTGCCGACGCCGCGCGAACGCGAGCGTTTCCTCGGCTACTTGGTGCAGCCGGAAGCGCAGTTGACCACGCCGAAGACGCCGCTTTCAGCCGAAGCCCTTCGGCTGGAACAGTGGACCTCGCTCGCGCAGGTGCTGCTGGCCAGCTCGGAGTTCCGCTTTTCATTTTGATCCGATGAATTCCTCTCCTTCCTCCCGCCGCCAGTGGCTGCAAACCGTCAGCGGCGGCTTCGGCTATCTCGCGCTCGCCGGCCTTTGCGCTGAGGAGTCAGCTGCCACCAGCCCGCTCGCGCCGAAGGCCCCGCACTTCGCGCCCCGAGCCAGGCGCGTCATCTTTCTTTGCATGCGCGGCGGGCCGTCGCATGTGGAGACGTTCGATCACAAACCGCAGCTCAACGCCGACAACCTCAAGCCCGGCCGCAATCCGAAGGGCAAGCTGTTCGGCAGCCAGTGGAAGTTCACGCAGCACGGGCAGAGCGGCTTGTCGATGTCCTCGCTCTTTCCGCACCTCGCCACGCAGGCGGACCGGTTGTGCATGATTCACTCGATGCACACGGACAACGAAAACCATCCGCAGGCGCTGGAGCAGTTGCACACCGGCAGCTTCCAGTTCATCCGTCCCTCGATGGGTTCGTGGATCGCCTACGGCCTCGGCACGGAGAACCGCAACCTGCCGGGCTTCGTTGCGCTCAACCCGCTCTCCGCGCTCGGCGGCAGCCGCTATTACAGCAGCTCGTTTCTGCCCGCGTCCTTCGCCGCCACGCGCATTGGCGACTCCGGCAAGCCGATTGCCCGCGCCAGCGTGGGCAACCTCACCAGCCCCCGCCTGACTGCGGACAGCCAGCGCCGCCAGCTCGACCTGCTGCAAACGCTGAACCACGAAACGGCCCGCGCGCAGGCCCACGATGGCCGGCTGGAAGGCGTCATTGAGTCCTTTGAACTCGCCTTCCGCATGCAGAGCGAGCTGCCTCGGGTGCTGGACTTGTCCGGCGAAAGCCCGGCCACGCAGGCGCTCTATGGTATCGGCAACGGCCTGCTGACCGATGACTTTGGCCGGCAATGCCTGCTCGCGCGGCGGCTGGCCGAGGCAGGCGTGCGCTTCATCGAGATCACGCACGAGGACTGGGATCACCACGGCTTCGTCTCGACGCTCATGCCCAAGGCCTGCACGCAGATTGACAAGCCCATCACCGGCCTCCTCACCGACCTTGCGCAACGCGGCCTGCTCGAAGACACGCTGGTGGTGTGGAGCGGCGAGTTTGGCCGCACGCCCGACGACCCAACCCAGGACGGGCGCGGCCACAACAACAAGGGCTTCACCACCTGGCTGGCTGGCGGCGGCACGCGCGCCGGCCTGGCCTACGGCAAGACCGACGAGCACGGCTACGAGGCGGTGGAGAACAAGGTTCATCTGCACGACCTGCACGCGACGATTCTCCACTGTCTGGGCCTCGATCACGAGCGCCTCACGTTCCGCCACGCCGGCCGCGACTTCCGCCTCACCGATGTGCATGGCGATGTCGTAAAGGGCATTCTGTCCTGACTCGCCATGCCTGCGTTACCCAGTGCAACATTCTGGCGGATTGAAACCTTGGCTCACCCATGGATTCGCTGATCAAATCAAGACTGCTCGGGTCTCTGCTCGGACTCGGGCTGGCCTGCGTCCCTTCCGTGGTGGCAGCCAATTCAGGCACGGATTTCTTCGAGTCAAAAATCCGGCCGCTCCTCGTCGAGCATTGCTACGAATGTCACAGCGGCGAGAAGACCAAAGGCGGGCTGTCTTTGGACACGCGGGCGGGCTGGCAGAAGGGCGGACATTCAGGGGCAGTCATTGTGCCGGGGAAACCTGAGGAATCGTTGCTCATCAAAGCGGTGCGGTATCAGGACAAGGAGCTGGCGATGCCGCCGCAGAAACACGGGGGCAAGTTGAGCGATCCGAAGATCACGGTGCTCACCGAATGGGTAAGGCAAGGAGCACCCGATCCCCTGAAGGCTCTGGCAAAAGTTGGCGGCATGAAGGCCGATGACGCCAAGGACTGGTGGGCTTTCCGCGCGTTGCCCCGGGCGGAAGGGAAGCCTGCATCGGCTCGGATTGACGCGTTCATTCATGACCAGCTTGCGGCCAAGTCCGTGAAGCCGTCAGCGGCGGCGGACCCTCGCACGCTGATTCGTCGGGCAACTTACGATCTGACCGGCCTGCCGCCCACTCCGGAGGAAGTGGAGGCGTTTGTTGCGGATCGTTCACCGGAAGCGTTTGCGAAGGTTGTCGAGCGACTGCTCGCCTCGCCGCAATACGGCGTGCAATGGGGGCGACACTGGCTCGATGTTGTGCGCTATGCCGACACCGCCGGGGAGAACACGGACCGGCCGCTGATGCACGCGTGGCGCTACCGGAACTGGGTCTTTGATGCCTTCAATCGCGACCTGCCGTATGACGCCTTCGTGCGCCATCAGCTCGCGGGCGACATCCTTTGCGACAAGTTGGCAGCGCAGCAGCGCAGCGAAGGCATCGTTGCCACGGGCTATCTCGCCATCGCGCGGCGATTCGGACATGACATCGACAAAGACATGCACCTCACTTTCGAGGACGTGATCGACAACGTGGGTAAGAATTTCCTGGGTCTCACCACCGGTTGCGCGCGCTGTCACGATCACAAATACGATCCGATCACCGCGCAAGACTACTACGCGCTCTACGGCATCTTCGGGAGCACGCGCTTCGCGTTTCCGGGGTGCGAGCCAAAAGGCCAGCCGCGCGACATGGTGCCGCTGGTTCCCGCCGCGCAGGTGGAGGCGATGATGAAGCCTTGGCGAGAGCGCAACGCGAAGACCGAGGCCGAACAGAAGCGCCGGGCGGAGATCGCCAGCGCCGCGCAGAAGACCCTCGCTGGCGCGGCCGGGCAGAGCACACGGCGCCTCGCGAGCGCGCAGGTCGGTGAAGGCCAGTCCGTTGACTTCGCAACCGTTGCCGGCGAGGCCTTGCAGAGGATCGCGGTGCGCAAGGGCGAGGTCCTCCAGCTTGTCGTTTCGCCGAACGCGAATCACGGGGCCGACAGCACGCTCATTGAGTGGAGCATCCGCGAAAACGGCGGCGCGGGTCGAACCTGGAGCGTGGCGGACTTGGTGCGGAGCCTCACGCGGAATAATCCTCATTCCGGTCGTGACGGAGCGCAATGGTGCTTCATCGAAATCACCCCCAAGGGGGCGCATTTTCTCATCGAGAAGGCTGACTCCATCGATGGCAACAGCGCCTTGAAAAAATGGAGCCTCGGCGACACGCCCTCGGTCTTCGTGAACTCCGCCAATCAGCGGGTGATGGTCTGGACCACGCTCCCAGCGGAGTCGTTTTTTGTGCATCCGGGGCCGAATCGCCCTGTCGCGGTCGCGTGGGTGAGCCCGCTGGATGGCGAAGTCGCGGTGACGGGTCGCGTGGCCGACGTGCATCCTGCGAAGCTGGATGGCGTGGCGTTCGAATTGCATCACGTCGCCACGCCGGGTTATGGGCCTGCGCTCGTCAGCGTGGGCAATGCCTTGAACAACCAGCCTGCCGAGATCGAGCCTGCGCCGGTGATTCCCGTCGCGTATGCCGTGGCGGAGGCGAAGGCGCAGAACGCCCGCTTCCAGCAGCGCGGTGATCCCGAAAAACTCGGCGACGAAGTGCCGCGCCGCTGGCTGTCCATCCTCGGAGGCGACAAGGTGGCTGCCGACACCGGTAGTGGACGCAAGGAGCTGGGTGATTGGATCGCGAAATCGCCGCTCGCCGCCCGCGTGATGGTGAACCGCATCTGGGAATGGCATTTCGGCCAAGGACTCGTGCGTTCCTCGAACGACTTCGGTGCCCGTGGCGAGAAGCCCACCCATCCCGAACTGCTCGACTGGCTCGCGGTGAAATTCGTCGAAAGCGGCTTCAGCGTGAAAGCCATGCACCGGTTGATCCTGAGCAGCGCTGCCTATCAACGCGCCAGCGCCGCGCCTTCCGCCACTGATCCCGACAACCGCCTCCTCGCGCACTTCCCTCGGCGCCGAGTCACCGCCGAGGAGATGCGCGACAGCCTGCTTGCCGCCTCCGGCCAGCTCGATGTCACCCCCGCTGAGGCGCATACCTTCCCCGCTGAGGCGACGTGGAAGTTCACGCAGCACAATCCCTTCAACGCGGTCTACGAGACGAACAAGCGGAGCGCCTACCTCATGGTGCAGCGCCAGCGGAGGCATCCCTTCCTTTCACTCTTCGACGGTGCGGACCCCAATGCCACGACTGCCGCACGACAAACCACCACCGTTCCCACCCAGGCGCTCTACTTTATCAACGACCCCTTCTTCCACGCGCAGGCCGCCGCCTTCGCAGCCAAACTCAACAAGCTGCCCGACGATGACAAACGCATCTCCGAAGCATGGCGGATCCTTTATCAAAGAAAACCCACCGCCGCCGAAACGCAGCGCACGAAGGCATTCCTCGCCAGCTACCCTGCTGACAACGCCAGTAAATGGGCCGCGCAGGTGCGCGTGCTGCTGGCGAGCAATGAGTTCCTGCATGTGGACTGAATCATGAAAACCAATCTCACCAAAAAGATGAAGCCTGTTTCCAGACCCCTTACCGCACGGCCGTTCGCAGCGCTGTTCCTCGCCGTCAGCCTCGGCCTCGTCTGCGCTGTTCGTTCTGCGGAGCCGTTCGAGGCGTTCCTGGAGAAGCACTGCATCCGCTGCCACGGGCCGCAGAAGGAGAAGGGGGATTTGCGTATTGATCAGCTCTCGCGGGACTTCAAGCTGGGCGCGGACACGCATCATTGGGCGGAGGTGATGGAGCAGGTCAATTCCGGCGAGATGCCGCCGAAGCAGGAGCAGAAGCCGTCGCAGGCGGAGATCGCGGCGTTTGTGACGAGTCTTGATTCGCGCATCAAGGAAGGCCGGGCGTCGCGAATGGCGGCGCGGCCGGCGGTGGCGCATTACCGGCTGAGCCGGAGAGAGTATCAAAACACGGTCTATGACCTGCTCGGGGTGCGCTATGATCCCACTAAGCCTGGAGAGTTGAACGAAGACACGCTCTGGCACGGCTTTGAGCGCATCGGGTCGGAGCTGTCGCTTTCGCCATCGCATGTGGATCGTTACTACCGTGCGGCCGGGCTCGTGCTCGACCGCGCCTTCCCCGCCACCTCCAGCGAGGCACGCAAGGTTCGCAAGACGGCGGCGGAACTGCGTTACGGCGGCGGGAAGGAACAGCAGGCCGCCCTGGACCGGTTCGGGATCAGGCGGCCGCTGCGGTATCTGTTGTTTCCAGGCAGCACCCAGAACGCGCTCTCGGCCAACTGGTTCGGCAAGACGGGGCCGGAGCACAGTGGGCTGTATCGCTTGCGAATTCAGGCCAGCGGCATCCGCCCGGTCGGCGGTCAGGCGGCACACCTGAGCATCGGCAAACGGACCAGCGAGGAGACCGTCGCGGGCCTCATCGAGTTCGACATCACCGCGCCGGAGGACAAGCCGCAGGTGTTTGAGTTCGAGGTGTTTCTGGAAATGCCGGCGACACTCGATTTCTGCGTGGTGGCCACCGATGTGGTGGACCGCCGGGCCGGCGCTGCCTTCCGCGGCGCGCTTGGCAGCCGTGGCGGCTACATTTTCACCCATAGCAGCGAGACTCTGCTGCTGAATCCGAACGCGCCGCAGATGTTCGATGACAAGGGGAATGGCCTTTTCTCCACAGTGCTGCTCGATTGGATCGAATGGGAGGGGCCGCTCGTGACGGAGGCGGAACAGTCACGGCGCGCAGGGCTGGTGCCGCCGGATGGCGCCACGCCCGAGGTGGTCGCGGAGCACCTGCACCGCTTCGCCGAACGTGCCTGGCGCAGACCTGTGAAGAAAGAAGAGGTGGAGCAGTATTTGCGATCCTACCGAACCGAGCGCGAGGCGGGCGAGAAGCCGGCCGATGCCTATCGTGTGGCGTTGCAAGGCGTGATGACCTCGCGGCACTTCATCTACCTCGTCGAAGGCGAGCCGACGCCCCGGGAACGGCTCACCGATTTCGAACTCGCCTCGCGGCTCTCGTATTTCCTGTGGAGCTCGATGCCCGACGAGGGCCTCATCACCGCAGCCAAGGGCGACGGTCTCAACGGCGGCGGACTGGCCAAAGCGGTGGATCGGATGCTTGCCGACAGCCGCGTGAATCGCTTCATGGATGACTTCGTGCGGCAATGGCTCCAACTGCATCGCCTCGGCATGTTCGTGCCGGACAAGAAGCTCTACCCCACCTACGACGCGTGGCTGGAGACGAGCATGCGCGGCGAGGTCATCGAGTATTTCCGTGAGCTGTTCGCGAAGAACCTGCCTGTGGATGGTTTCATCGATTCCGACTGGACGATGGCGAATGCGCGGCTCTGCGATTTCTACGGCTTGCCGGAGCCAAAGGCAGGCGGGTTCCAGCGTGTGTCACTGAAGCCCGAGAATCATCGCGGCGGCCTGCTGACGATGGGCGCGGTGCTCGGTCTCACCTCCGATGGCACGCGCCATCGTCCGGTGCATCGCGGCGTGTGGCTCAGCGAGGCGATCCTGGGCAAAACGCCGCCGCCGCCGCCGGCCAACGTGCCCGCCATCGAGCCCAACCCACCGACCAGCCCCAAAGCCACCCTCCGCGACAAACTCGAAGCTCACCGCAACGACGCGAACTGCGCCGCCTGCCACGCGAAGCTCGACCCCCTCGGCCTCGCCTGGGACAACTACGACGCCGTAGGCCAATGGCGCACCCGTGAGAAGGTCCTGGCGGGAGTCGGTGCGGACCCCGTGATCAACCCTGCCGGGGTCCTGCCCGACGGCCGCGCGTTCAAGGAGCCCACCGAGTTCAAACG
>CAIPBN010000672.1 GCA_903863315.1 uncultured Verrucomicrobiota bacterium
CGGCGAGATCGTCGTGACGGCCGCAAGCGATCGCTTTGAGCTGCTGCACCGCCTCCCGCTGAACGAACTCTGCCACTCCACTCCGGCGGTCGCGCTGGGACGGATGTTCGTGCACACGGAGAAGCATCTGGTGAGTTTGGGTGGCCCAAGCCGGGCACGAAGAAGTAAGGCTTCGCTCCGTTGATTGCTGGATGCCCGCCCGGATGGGCGGACGAGGCAAGAGCACCCCATCGCCTCCGTGACCGGCACTCGACTTTCCCAAGCCGATGCTTGACAGACCAGTTCACCTGCCTAGGGTCAGGACCATGCCCGCGACAAATCCATCCCCTGCTCTGCTCGGGAAGCGATTTTATCGCGGCCCGCTGCTGGAGTGTCCCGGGGCCGCGACCACCCGGAGGAGTTTCCTGCAATCAAACGCGTTAGGCTGGCTGGGATTGAGCCAGTTCGCCGCGTTGAACTCCCTTCCCGCCGCCCTGCCCCGCACCGGTCCCGGCAAGGCGAAATCCGTGATTCTCATCTTCAACGGCGGCGCCCCAAGTCATCTGGATCTATGGGATCCCAAGCCCGACGCCCCGCAGGAAGTGCGCGGCATTTTCTCGTCCATCCGGACCAATGTTCCCGGCATCCACGTTTCCGAGTTGCTGCCGCAGATGGCCAAGCGCATGGACAAGCTGGCTCTGCTCCGCTCCGTTCATCACGAGCACAGCAGCCACAACGCTGGCATGCACTGGGCCACGGTTGGCCGTCCCTACGCCGTGGACAGCACCTTGATCAATCCGAGCCGATCGGATCTGCCGGGCGTGGGAACGTTGGTGGGCTGGCTCGCCCGGCGGGATGGCTTCAGCGGGGGCGTGCCGCCCTACGTCATCACCCCGTTTCCACACTGCGACAGTAAGGTGTATCTGACCCCCGGCCAGTTTGGCGGCTGCCTCGGAGCGCGCAACGATCCGTTCGTGCTCGATGATGACCCCAATGCCGCCGGCTTCAAAGTGCGCAACCTTGGCTTGGACGACGGCCTGACCCCGGAACGCTTCCAGCAACGTCTCGGGCTGGCACAGCAAATCCAGGCTCCGGCCGCAGGCATCACGACCTCGCTGTCGGCCGAGATGGACATTTTCAACCAACAGGCCGCCCAGCTCCTGCAAACCGGCAAGGCCGCCGAGGCATTCGACTTGTCGAAGGAGCCTATCTCGATGCGCGCACGCTACGGCCGCCATAGTTGGGGACAGTCCCACTTGCTGGCCCGGCGTCTGGTGGAAGCGGGCACGCGCTTTGTCACCACGGTCAACGGACCGAGCATCACATGGGACACGCACAAAGACAATTTCAACACATTGAAGAACAAGCTCGTTCCGCCCATGGAGCAGGCTTACGCCGCCCTGCTCGATGACTTGGAAGAACGCGGACTGCTGGACACCACGTTGGTCGTGTGGATGGGTGAATTCGGCCGCACGCCCAAGATCAACGCGGAGGCGGGGCGCGACCACTGGCCCGGCTGCTACAGCGTGCTGCTGGCGGGTGGTGGCATCCGGGGCGGACAGGTCATTGGCGCGTCAGACAGCACCGGCGCATATCCGAAGGACCGCCCGCTGCGCCCAGCCGACGTCCACGCCACGATGTTCGCGGCGCTGGGCTATGACGCGCAGCATCTGAACTATCAAGGTCCCGACGGCCGCCCCATGCCGCTGAGCGAGGGCGCTGTGATCAACGAACTCTTCTGACGCGCCAGGGCGCGCCAGAACCGGGTTCAGCCTTTGACCTCGAAGATCGCTTCCACCTCCACCGCCGCCCCGGTGGGAAGCTGGGCAAACCCCAGCGCGCTGCGGGCATGGTAGCCATCCCCGTCCTTGCCGAAAATCTGATGCAGCAAGTCCGAGCACCCGTTGATGACCAGATGCTGCTCGGTGAAGTCGAGCGTGGAGTTGACACAGCCTAGCACCTTCAGCACCCGCAGACCATCCAGCGTGCCGTGCGTGTTCCACACCGAGCGC
This sequence comes from uncultured Verrucomicrobiota bacterium, assembly GCA_903863315.1. Taxonomy (GTDB): domain Bacteria; phylum Verrucomicrobiota; class Verrucomicrobiia; order Limisphaerales; family SXTU01; genus SXTU01. Next base: position 1,992 of record CAIPBN010000672.1, read on the forward strand.
AGCACTTTCTCCGCGCAATTCTTCGCCGCCGCATAACCGGCGTCCGTCTTGAGGTCCGCCCCTAGCTTGCCCTTCAAATCACTCACGTGACCGGAGGTCAGGAGCTGGTTGCCGCTGCGGATGCAGAGGTTGAGATAACCGGGGGTTTGCTTGTCAAACTTGATGCCGAGGCTTTCGGCGCGCTGTTGAGGTGTCATGGGTTAGTTGGTCTGGTGTCGGGCGCGAACCATCGCACCAACGCCACGTCGCTGGCAAGCCGCACGAAACCAACTCTCCAGCATCGGCCAGACTGTCAAAGTGTCGGCAGCAAACCATGAGCATTCACGACGTTTGGAGTCCGCCTGCCAGTGAATAAACAGTTGCGTTGGCACGGCGGAAAGCTACTTTCGGCCTCCGTTGCCCAAATGGGCTCCCAATAAAAAATCGGTAACTGACCACATGAGCAAACGCTTCATCTTCTCCTCTGAATCCGTCGGCGAAGGCCATCCTGACAAGGTTGCGGACACGATTTCCGACGCCGTCCTCGACGCGTGCCTTGCGCAGGACAAATACAGCCGCGTTGCCTGCGAGACTTACGTGAAGTCAAACATCGCCGTGGTCGGCGGTGAAATCACCACCCGCGCCAAGCTCGATTTCGTGAAGCTCGCCCGCGAGGCCATCCGCGAGATCGGCTACGTGAACGATGACGACGTGTTCCATGCCGACAAGGTGTTCGTGAACACGATCATCACCCAGCAGTCCCCTGACATCTCTCAAGGCGTGGACGCCAAGGCCGCCAAGGGCAAGAAGAAGGCCGAGCAGGGTGCCGGCGATCAGGGCTTGATGTTCGGCTATGCCAGCGACGAGACGCCCGAGCTGATGCCCGCGCCGATCATGTTCGCGCATCGCCTGGGCCGGAAGCTCACGCAGATCCGCAAGAGCGGCAAGGTCCACTGGCTGCGCCCCGATGCGAAGTCGCAGGTCTCCGTCGTATATGAGAACGACGAGCCGGTTTCCATCTCGAACGTCGTCATCTCCACGCAGCACACCGCCGACGTGGAGCACAAGCAGATCGAGGAGTTTTGCATCGAGGAAGTCGTGAAGAAGGTTCTGCCGAAGAACCTCCTCACCGCCGACACCCTGTTCCTCATCAACCCCACCGGCCGCTTCGTCGTCGGTGGACCGCAGGGCGATACCGGCCTCACCGGCCGCAAGATCATCGTGGACAGCTACGGTGGTTTCGGCCGTCACGGTGGCGGCGCGTTCTCCGGCAAGGACCCGTCCAAGGTGGACCGCAGCGCCGCCTACATGGGCCGCTATGTGGCAAAGAACATCGTCGCCGCCGGCCTCGCCAAGCGCGCCGAGATCCAGTTCGCCTACGCCATCGGCTACCCCGAGCCCGTCAGCGTTTACGTCAACACCTTTGGCACCGCCAAGGAAGGTTTGAACGACGAGCAAATCACCAACGCGGTCTGCAAGGTGTTCAGCTTCAAGCCTGCCGACATCGTCTCGCAGCTCAAGCTGCTCCGCCCGATTTACGGCAAGACCACCAACTACGGCCACTTCGGCAAGAGCGACAAGGACCTCACGTGGGAAGCCACCGACAAGGTCAGCGCGCTGCAAAAGGCCGTGAAGTAACCGATCTCGTTGAAGCGTTGAAGGGATTCCGGGGCGCAGCCTCCCCTCTTCAACGCTTCAGCTTTTTAACCGTTCAACCCTTTTAACCAACAACACACCATGGCCAAGAAAACCGCCGCCAAAGCCGACTACAAAGTCAAAGACATCAGCCTCGCCGAATGGGGCCGCAAGGAACTCGACATCGCCGAGCACGAGATGCCCGGCCTCATGGCCATTCGCGAGAAGTATGCGAAAGACAAGCCCCTCAAGGGCGTGCGCATCACTGGCTCGCTGCACATGACCATCCAAACCGCCGTGCTCATTGAGACGCTCGCGGCCTTGGGCGCGTCTGTCCGCTGGGCGAGTTGCAACATCTTCTCAACCCAGGACCACGCCGCTGCGGCCATCGCCGCTGCCGGCATCCCTGTGTTTGCCTGGAAGGGTGAGACGTTGGAGGAATACTGGTGGTGCACCGAGCGCGCTCTCGATCATGGCGACGGCAAAGGCCCCGAGCTGATCGTTGACGACGGCGGCGACGCCACCCTGCTCATCCACAAGGGCTACGAACTCGAAAACGGCGACGGCTGGGTCAACACCCCGTCCGACAACCACGAGGTCAAGGTCATCAAGGACCTCCTCAAGGCCATCGCCAAGAAGCGCGGTAACGCCTACTGGCACGGCTTCGTGAAGGACTGGAAGGGCGTCTCGGAGGAGACCACCACCGGCGTCCACCGCCTCTACCAGATGCTCGAACAGGGCAAGCTCCTCGTCCCCGCCATCAACGTCAACGACTCCACCACCAAGTCGAAGTTCGACAACCTCTACGGCTGCCGCCACTCCCTCGTGGACGGCCTCAACCGCGCGATGGACGTTATGATCTCGGGCAAGGTCGCCGTCGTCTGCGGCTACGGTGACGTCGGCAAAGGCAGCGCCCAGTCCCTCCGCGGCCAGGGTGCACGCGTCATCGTCACCGAGATTGATCCCATCTGCGCCCTGCAGGCCGCGATGGAAGGCTACGAAGTCACCACCATCGAGGACACCCTCGGCCGCGCCGACATCTACATCACCACCACCGGCAACAAGGACATCCTCACGCTGGAGCACATGGCCAAAATGAAGGACCAGGCCGTCGTCGCGAACATCGGCCACTTCGACAACGAAATCCAGGTGGACCGCCTGAACAACGCCAAGGGCGTCAAGCGCAAGAACATCAAGCCACAGGTGGACCAATACACCTTCGCCGACGGCCACAGCATTTTCATGCTCGCCGAGGGCCGCCTCGTGAACCTTGGCTGCGCCACCGGCCACCCGAGCTTTGTCATGTCAAATTCCTTCTCGAACCAGACACTCGCGCAGCTCGACCTCTGGAAAAACAAGGACGTTTACAAGGTTGGCGTCTATCGCCTGAGCAAAAAGCTCGACGAAGAAGTCGCCCGCCTGCACCTCGAGAAGATCGGCGTGAAGCTCACCAAGCTCACCAAGGATCAGGCCGCCTACCTCGGTGTCCCCGTCGAAGGCCCCTACAAGCCGGAGCACTACCGCTACTAAGCTGTAGCGTCGGTCTGCGACCGATGGCCCGGCGCTCACAGAGCGCCGCTACAAATTCAAAAGGCGGACGGGCAACCGTCCGCCTTTTTGTTTCAGCCACCCTTCCGCACCACGGTGTCCCGCTGCGCCCAGGCCGGGTCTGGCTGCGCGAAGTCCAAGTTGTAGTGCAGGCCGCGGCTTTCAGGTCGCAGCAACGCACAGTCCACGATCAGTTCGGCGACCGTGGCGATGTTGCGCAGCTCCAGCAAGTCACTGGTGACGGTGAAGTCCCAGTAGTATTGCTGGATTTCCTCCTGGAGCAGCGCGATGCGGGCCTTGGCGCGCTGAAGGCGCTTGTTCGTCCGCACGATTCCGACGTAGTCCCACATGAGGCGGCGGATTTCGTCCCAGTTGTGCGAGACGACAACGAGCTCGTCCGCGTGATGCGCCTTACCGGACTGCCACGGCGGGATGTTGACCTCGGCTTGCGGCGAAGGGTTTTCCAAGACGCGCCGCGCCGCGCGGTGGGCGCAGACGAGGGCTTCGAGGAGGGAATTGCTTGCCAGCCGGTTCGCGCCGTGCAGGCCGGTGCAGGCGACTTCGCCGACAGCGTAGAGGCCGGCGATGTCGGTGACACCGTTCACGTCTGTCACCACGCCGCCGCACTGATAATGCGCCGCCGGCACGACGGGAATCGGCTCCTTGGTCATGTCCACGCCCAGGCGTAGCAGCCGCTCATAAATGGTCGGGAAGTGTGAGATGATGAAGCGCGCGGGCTGGTGCGTGATGTCGAGCCACACATTGTCCGCACCGGTGCGCTTCATCTCGCTGTCAATCGCCCGGGCCACGATGTCGCGCGGTGCCAGTTCCGCACGCGAGTCATAGCGCGGCATGAAGCGCTGGCCGTCCGCGCCGAGCAGATAACCACCCTCACCGCGCACCGCCTCGGTGATGAGCAGCGTGCGCTCTTTGGGATGGAAGAGACACGTTGGGTGGAACTGCATGAACTCCATGTTCGCCACCTGCGCGCCCGCGCGGTAAGCCATCGCCACGCCGTCGCCCGTCGCGATGTCGGGGTTCGTCGTGTAGAGGTAAACCTTCCCGCAGCCGCCCGTCGCCAGCACGATGACCGGCGCGGCGAACGTCTCCACCTGCCCGACGGCCTTGTTCAGCACGTAGATGCCGAGGCAGCGGTTCGGCCCCACGTAGCCGAGCTTCTGCGTGGTGATGAGGTCCACGGCGAAGTGGTTTTCCAGCACCGTGATGTTCGGCTCGCGCGCGATGGCGTCGAGCAACGCACGTTCAATCTCCGCGCCGGTGGCGTCCTTCGCGTGCAGCACGCGACGCTTGGAATGGCCGCCCTCCTTGGTGAGGTCGAGTTCCTTGCCGTTGCCATCGGGCAGCTCGCGTTCGCTGAACTTCGTGCCCAGCTCCATGAGTTCCTGAATCCGCTCCGGTCCCTCGCCGATGATGGTGCGGACAATGTCCTCACGGCACAGGCCTGCGCCCGCGTCGAGCGTGTCGCGCACGTGCATCTCGATGGAATCCTCGCGGCTGGTGACGGCGGCGATGCCGCCCTGCGCCCAGTTGGTGTTCGAGTCCGCACGACTCTTCTTGGTGACGATGGCCACCCGCCCGCGCGGCGCGACCTTGAGGGCAAAGGTCAGCCCCGCAATGCCGCTGCCGAGGATGAGGAAGTCAAATTGGCGGGTGGCGTCAGCCATGTGGTGCGCGATTCAACGGCAGAACGCGCAGACGGGCAAAGGGAATTCGTGAAGGTTGTGGCAGCAGACGTCTCGTCTGCCACTACTGTTGCTTCGGCGCGAGATGCTTCTCCGTGTAAGCCTTGATGGCTTCAGCTACCAACCTCGCCGTCTCCTCACGCTTCGCGGCGTCTGTGCGGAAGGAGCCGCCGAACTCAAGCTGGATGGCGTCCATACCATTGGGCGTGTGGCTGCCGTAAGTCCGCACGATGTAGCCACCACCAAACGTCCTCGTCTCCGGTGGTGTGCCGGGTGGCGTGTTCGGTGGCTCCACCTTGATGCCCTTCGCCGCGAGATAGCCAAGAATGCTGTGCTCTCCTGTGAGCGCGCCGACGCCATGCTGCTCGACCATTTTCATGACAGTGGTGCCGTTCTGCGTGCCGCGAAAAATCGTGTCCGCGCTCGCCGCCTGGCCGTGGATGTCCAGCAGCAGCGCGCCTTGCGGGAACTTCTTCCGCAGCTCGTCCACGAACTCCCGCACCTGCCCATGGAACGCAGCGTGGACGGCCTGCGCTTTCGGGTGCTCCACGGCTTCCTTTTCCGGGCGGTTCGGGTCCACGTATTGCCGGTGCGCCTTGCTGGCCACGAGGTAGGGCTTCCTGCCGGTGAGTTCCTCGACGCGCTTCGCCGTCGCGGTCGCCAGTTCAAATGTCCGCACATCCTGCCCGGTGACGAACTTCCCGCTCGTGCGCTCGCCCTCGGGGCCGAGCCGTTTCGGCACGCCGGGGATGGCGAGCGAACCGCCATGCGGAGCCGTGATGATGATGGGCAGTTCGCCGCGCTGGACGTGGAGGAACTCATTCGTGGCGTAGGTCTGGGCGGCGGCGAAAACCGCGAACAAGGCAACGAAAGCCAGCGCGACGACCGACCGAGTGACCGCCACGGCACAGGCCTTCTCCCTGCGCGAAGCGAGGGGAGAAGGTGGCCGCAGGCCGGATGAGGGGTGTGGCTGCCAACGCCGACGGGCGAAACCCCTCACCACGCCCCCTCCCCTTGCTCCGCAAAGCGAGAGGGAGAAGAGGCGCGGCGAGCAAAGGTAGCATCGCGGAGTTTCATGGAGCGCAGCGGAAGCGCAGGCTGAAGCCTGCGACTACTTCGCGGTCAGGCGGCGCGTGATGAACTGGCGCACTTGGGGCTGCTGGCACTTTGCCAGCAGCAGCGCGGCCTTGGTCTGGTCGGCGGCGACGGCTGGCTCGATGCCATACCACGTCAGCAGCGGGAGGTCTTTGTCGGCGGCGTCCTCGGCGTGAGCGAGCAACGCGGTGGCGAGTTCCCAACGGTCGTTCACCGGCAGGCGTTGCAACGCGGAGGCGAGTCCGAGGCGGACGAAGGCGGATTTGTCCTCGCGCGCCATCGTCACGAACTTCGCCAGCACGGCAGTGGAGACTTGCTTATCCTCGGTCAGCAGGCGAATCGCCCACCAGCGCATATGCTCGCTCGTGTGGCCGAGCTGCGGGGTGAGGAACGCCGCGTCTGCGCCGCCCGTGACGTGCAAGGACCACAGCAAGCGGAGCTGGCGCGCCCCGTCCTTCTCCGCCGCGTGCAGCGTGCGCAGCGATGCCACGGTGCCTGCCGCCAGTTTGCCCGCCACCGAGCGCTCTTGCAGCAGCCGCTGCGCGTGACGGCGGTGCCACTCGTTCGCGTGGCCAAGGAGCTTGATGAGTTCCGCATCACCGAGCTTCGCGAGGTTCAAGTCCACCACCGGCTTCGGCGTGCCGTGCGTGACCTTGTAGATGCGCCCGCTGCTGCGATAGGAGCCGTCGCTGTCATGGCACTCGCCGAGGTCGCTCCAGTCGGCGATGAACACGCCGCCGTCGGGACCGGTAATTTGCACCGTCGAGCGGAACCACGGATCGTCCGCCATGAGGAAGTTGCCGCCGTGCTTTGCCGTGTAGCCGGAACCGTTGCGCGATGGCACGTCGTAGAGCACGCGGTTGCCGTGGATGTTGCCCATGAAGGCCCGCCCGCGCCACTCGGCGGGGAAGTTGTCGCCCTGGTAAATCATCAGCCCGCAGTGCGAGTGCCCGCCGCCCAGTGCGTCGTGCGCCGGACCGCCGCGCGCCTCGCTCCACTTCGCGCCCGCCCAGTGCAGGTGGTCCGAGCAACTGTCCATCAGTTCGTAGAGATGCGGGTTGTCGTGCGTGCCGAACATGCGCTTGTAAAACCCACCGGGGATGACGTGCCAGAAGTGCCCGATGACATTGTTCGAGAAGAAGGCCTGCCCGTTCTCATCCCAATCCAGGCCCCACGGATTCGTCGTGCCGCGACAGACCGTTTCGAACTTCTTCGTCACCGGGTGATAGCGCCAAATCGAGCAGTCCAGTGTCACCACTTCGGACTCCGGCGCACCGGGGCGGCCAACTTTGGACTTCTGCGTGATACCGTGGCGCCCCCACAGCCAACCGTCTGGACCCCACGCGAGACCGTTCACGAAGTTGTGCCCCGCGTTGATGTTCCAGCCCGTGAGATGCACCACCGGCGGGCCGTCCGGCACATCGTCGCCGTTCGCATCGGGGATAAAGAGGAGGTCCGGCAGCGAGAGCACCCACACACCGCCGAAGCCCGGCAGCACACTCGTCACGTTGCGGCCCGCGTCGAGGAACACCTTGCGCTCCACGTTGCGGCCCGTGCCGTCGCGGTCCGTGAAGATGAGGATGCGGTCGGGCGCAGGGTTGGTGACGCCGTTGTTCTTCTTGAGCGTGGGGTAGGAGAAGTTCTCGACCACCCAGAGCCGCCCGCGGTCATCGAACTCCATCGCGATGGGCTGCATGACCTGCGGCTCGGCGGCGAACAGCTGCGCGCGGAAGCCCGGCGGCAAGGTAATCTTCTTGAGCGACTCCGCAGGAGAAGTGGGCACATCTCCGGCCTTCTGCGAATCCGTGACGCCGGGCGGCAACTGCGCGGACGCGGCAAGGCAAAAGACAAAAGGCAAAAGGCAAAAGCCGCGGAGGGCGTGGGTGAGGAAACAGAGTTGCATACGAGCGGTTTTAGGGGAACAGGGAGATGGAGGCAACCGAAAGGAGGACAGCCCTGGCAGGCGCGCGCAGTTGGTGCAGCCGTAATGCGGGGATCTTGCCGGTGACACTGAGCGCCCTGCCCCAATCGAAAAGCTCAGTTCAGTTTGTCCAATTGCCAGTCCGGCGGGCTTCCGATACGTTGCGCCCCTGCCGGACAACCGGCTCTGACACATGGCACAAGTCTTCGAGTGGATTTACGTCGTTTTCGCTGTCCTGCTGCTTTTTGGGGCGGCCATCGCCATTCATGAGTGGGGGCATTACTGGGTGGCGCTCAAGCGCGGGCTGAAGGTCGAGGCTTTCGCAATCGGCTTTGGACCGAAAATCTGGGGCTGGACCAAGGACGGCATCGAATACTCCATCCGCTGGATTCCCGCTGGCGGCTACGTGAAGCTGCCGCAAATGCTCACCTCCGAGGCGCTGGAGGGCGAGCAGAAAGGCGAGCCGCTCCCGCCCGTCACGCCGTGGTCGAAGATTCTCGTGGCCGTGGCCGGGCCGTTCATGAACTTCGTGTTCGCCTGCGCCATCGCGACGTTTATTTATTTCGTCGGCCTGCCGGTGCCGGTGAACCCCTCCGTCATCGGACATGTCGCAGCGGACTCAGAAGAACACAAGCTCGGGATCCGCAACGGCGACCGCATCGTCTCCGTGTATGGCCAGGCGGTGAAGTCGTGGTCGGAGGTCTTCGAGGCCACCATCCTCGCCCCCACGAACGTCCTGCCCGTCGTCATTGAGCGCGCAGGCGAACGCAAGACCTACCACCTTACCGCGAGCGCGGACAATGCGCTCAAGCTCAAGATGCTCAACCTCGACTCCGAGGAGAAGGTCGTCGTCGGTGACATCTCGCCGACCAGCCCCGCTGCCGAGGCGAAGGTGATGCCCAAGGACGTCATCCTCGGCTTCGCGGGCGTGCCGGTCGTGGGCAAGGCGCAGTTGATTGACCTCGTCGGCAAGCAAGGCGGCAAGCCCACCGAACTCCTCGTCGAACGCGCCGGTAAGAAGGAGACACTCACCATCACCCCGCGCGTCCTCGATGCTGGTGCGAAGAAGGCCCGCATCGGCATCATGTTCGCCAACACGCCGACGCGCTACGAAGTCCAAAAGCCCGGCCCGCTCCCGTGGGTTCAGCTTCAGGAAGTTTGGGACCGCACTTGGCGCACGCTGAACGCGCTCTTCCACTCCAAGGAAACCGGCGTGGGCATCGAGGACCTCAGCGGCCCGCCCGGCATCCTCGCGATGCTCGCCGCGAACGTGAAGACCGACTACCGCCTCGCGTTGAGCTTCATGGTGTTGCTGAACATCAACCTCGCCATCCTGAATCTCTTTCCGATTCCCGTGCTGGATGGCGGCCACATCATGATGTCCATCTACGAGAAGCTGCGCGGCAAGCCCCTGAGCGTGAAGATTCAAGAATACGCCACCACCGCCTTCGCCGTCGTGCTGCTCACGTTCATGGCCTACGTCTCGTTCAATGACTTGTGGAAGCGCTCGGGGCTTTTCAAGTCCATGTTCGACCAGAAGAGTCAGGTGGATTCAGCACCTGCGCCGGCACCCGCTCCCGGTAAGTAACCATGCGGAGCGGGATTAAGATCTGGATTACGAGCAGGAAGGCCAAGTGGTCGTCTCTTCTTCCTGCTCGTAATCTTAATCCTAATCCTACTCCCTGATTTTCCCGCTCATGCGCTACTGCGATTCCCCTTATCTCTTCCACCGCCGCATCTCCCGAGAAATCACCATCGGCGACCCCACGCGTGGCGGCGTGCGGATGGGAGCGCATCACCCCGTCGTCCGCCAGTCCATGCTCACCTGCGACACGATGGACACCGCAGAGTGCGTGAAGCAGACGCTCGAACTCGTCGCCGTCGGCTGCCAGATCGTGCGCATCACCGCGCCCACGGTGAAGGACGCGGCGAACCTGAAGAACATCGTCGCCGAGCTACGCGCCCGGGGCAGCCTCGTGCCCATCGTGGCGGACATCCACTTCAAGCCCGATGCCGCGATGGAGGCTGCCAACTGGGTCGAGATGGTGCGCATTAATCCCGGCAACTACGCCGACTCGAAGAAGTTTGCCATCAAGGAATACTCCGACGACGCCTACACCGCCGAGCTGGGTCGTATCGAGGAGAAGTTCACCCCGCTCGTGCTGAAGTTGAAGGAGTTGAAGCGCGCCCTGCGCATCGGCACGAATCACGGCTCCCTCTCCGACCGCATCATGAACCGTTACGGCGACACGCCACTGGGCATGGTCGAGAGCGCGCTGGAGTTCGCCCGTATCTGCCGCAAGCACGACTTCCACAACTTCAAGTTCTCGATGAAGTCGAGCAACCCGAAGGTGATGATCGAGTGCTACCGCCTGCTCACCGCGCGCCTCGCGCAGGAAGGGCCGGACTGGAATTACCCGCTCCACCTCGGCGTCACCGAGGCGGGCGAAGGCGAGGACGGACGCATCAAGTCCGCCATCGGCATCGGCTCGCTCCTGTGCGACGGCCTTGGCGACACCATCCGCGTCTCGCTGACGGAAGACAGCCCGCGCGAAATCGAAGTCTGCAACGACCTCCTCGCGCAGATTCCCTCCCTCACCGTAGGAGACGACGTGAGGAGTCTCACTTCAACATCGGGAATTAGTCAGAGCCTCCTCACGTCGGCACCTACCTTTCCGTTCGACCCCTTCCACTTCGAGCGCCGCGCCACTCCTGAAATCGAACTCAGCGAGAGCGCCAAGTGCGGCGGCGAGCAAACCGTCCGCGTCGTCGTCACCCGCGCCACGTTCGACAAGGTCGCACCCAAGATTCGCCCCAAGGACGACGTGAAGCCCGAGGGCATCTACGAAGATCTCAATCTCCTCGAACTCGATCCAACACAGCCCTTGCGCATCGAGGACATCAACTGCGACACCCAACTGGTCACCGTGAAGGACGGCGTGAACCTGCCGCCGATCACCGCCTTCCGCCTGCTCGTCGCGCAGCTCAACCGCCTCGGCCGCCACAATCCCGTTCTGCTCAAGGACTGCCTGAGCTTTGGACCATCCGCGCTGGAGCCTAAGATCGCCCTTCTCCGCGCCGCCGTGAACATCGGCTCCCTCCTCGCCGATGGCATTGGCGACGCCATTTTGGTTCGCGGCGAGAGCGGAGCGGGCATGAGCCTGCGCCTTGCCTACAACATCCTTCAGGCCGCCGGTTGCCGCAGTTTCAAGACCGATTACGTGGCCTGCCCGAGCTGCGGACGCACGCTCTTCAACCTCCAGACCGTCACCGCGCGCATCAAGACCCGCACCGAGCATCTCAAGGGCGTGAAGATCGCCATCATGGGCTGCATCGTGAACGGCCCGGGCGAGATGGCGGACGCCGACTTCGGCTACGTGGGCGGCGCGCCCGGCAAGATCAACCTCTACGTCGGCAAGACCCCCATCAAGTTCAACATCCCCGAAGCCGACGCCGTGGACCGCCTCGTGGACCTTATCCGCGAGCACGGCAAGTGGGTGGAGCCGGAAGCCCAAGAGGCGAGTGCGACGCACTGAGGTTCAGGTGTTCCTTGCGGCCATGCGTCATTATTGCTTCCTGACGGTTCTAACGCTAGGCCTGCTGGCCAACTTCGCAAACGCCGCGCCCGCGCGCCCCAACTTCATCCTCTTCATCGCCGATGACATGGCGTGGGAGGATTGCGGGGCATACGGGAACAAGGCCGTTCGCACGCCGCACCTCGACAGGCTCGCGCGCGAGGGGATGCGCTTCGACCGCGCGTTCGTCACGGCCAGCTCGTGCAGCCCCAGCCGGTCCAGCCTGCTCACGGGCCGTTATCCGCACAGCACAGACGCCGAGCAACTCCACTGGCCGTTGCCCAAGGCGCAGGTGACGTTCGCGGAAAAGCTCAAGGCAGCCGGCTATTGGACGGCAGCCGTCGGCAAGTGGCATCTCGGCAACGAGGTGAAGGATCGCTTCGATGTCGTTCATGAGGCGGGCGCAGGCGGCTTCCAGTTGCAGGTGGGTGCGGACGGCAAGGCGAAGAAGATGGTCGCGGAGAAGGACGAGAGCGGCTGCGGTCAGTGGGTGTCCACGCTGCAAGCGCGCCCCAAGGACAAGCCGTTCTTCCTCTGGCTCGCCGCGCTGGACCCGCACCGCGACTACGTGACGAACTCGATTCCCAACCCGCACCGGCCTGCCGACGTAGTCGTCCCGCCGTATCTGCCCGACGCACCGGACACGCGCCGCGACCTCGCGCTCTACTACGACGAAATCACGCGGCTGGACGGATTCATTGGACAGGTGCTGGCGGAGCTGGAGAATCAGGGCGCGGCGGAGAACACGGTCATCCTCTTCATCAGCGACAACGGGCGTGCTTTCCCGCGCTGCAAGACGACGCTCTACGACAGCGGCATCCGCACGCCGCTGTTCGTGCGCTGGCCGGCGAAGGTGAAACCCGGCAGCGTGTGCGGCAGTCTTGTCAGCACGGTGGACTTCGGGCCGACGTTTCTGGAGCTTGCGGGCCTCCCTGCCCCGCCGAGCTTTCAAGGCAGGAGCTTCGCGCCCTTGCTGACCAACCCCGCCGCCCGCGTCCGCGAGCACATCTTCGCCGAACACAACTGGCACGACTACGACGCCCACAAACGCGCCGTGCGGAGTGAGCGCTTCAAATACATCCGCAACTTCGACACGAACTTGCCGAACACGCCACCTGCTGACGCCGTGCGTAGCCTGACCTTCGTCGAGATGCGCCGGCTCCGCGACGCCGGCAAGCTCACGCCCGCGCAGCTCATGCCCTTCCAAAAGCCCAAGCCCGCCGAGGAGCTTTACGATGTGAGTGCCGACCCGCACGAGCTCCGCAATGTCGCGAGTGACCCGCAGCACGCCGCCACTCTGGCACAGCTTCGCGCGGCGCTGGCGGCGTGGCAGGTGGAGACGACCGACTTGGCCAGCGGCCTCCGCGCCAAGGACGAGTTCGACCGCGAGACGGGAGAACCACTTCCAAACCGCCAGCGTCCACGCCCCACGAAGACGCAGTTGCTCGGGGCTGGGCGACCTTGATCAGCTTCTTCCGCCTTTTCCCGCGCCGAGTTTCCGCTACAGTGCCGCCATGCCGTCATTCGACATCGTATCCAAAGTCAACTCGATGGAAGTGGAAAACGCCGTGAGCCAGGCCAAGAAGGAGCTGGCCACGCGCTTTGACTTCAAGGGTTCCAAGGCCGAGATCACGCTGGAGAAGCTCGAAATCAAGCTCACCGCACCGGACGCCTACAAGATGAAGACACTCGTCGAAATCGTGCTGGGGAAGCTCGCCAAGCGCGGCATCAGCATGAAGAACGTGAATGAGGGCGAACCCGACCTCTCCCCGCTCGGGCATGCGCGCCAGAGCGTGAAGATCAAGGAAGGCATCGAGGCGACGGTGGCAAAGCAGATCACCGCGTTCATCCGGGACGGCAAGTTCAAGGTGACCAGCAGCATCAACGGCGACGAGGTGCGCGTCACCAGCAAGAGCCGCGACGATCTTCAGGCCGTCATTGCCGCCGTGCAGGCGAAGGATTTTCCGGTGGCGTTAAGCTTCGGAAACTTCCGGGATTGAGCGCCGTGGCCGCGAAGCCTCCAGTCTGCTACCTCGACTCGCCGCTGACGCAGCTTGGCTGGAACGCCCAGCTCGAAAAGGACTTCGCCCCGCATCGCGCCGCCGGACTCGTGCCCGCACGGGTGGCGACGGAGGACCGGCATTACTACAATATCTTCACGACGGACGCGGAGCTGATCGCGCAGATCACCGGCAAACTGCTGCACGAATCCTCTCCAACCCAACTGCCCAAGACCGGGGACTGGGTGGCGGTGGCGCTGCATGACGGCGAGGAGAAGGCGACCATCCACGCCGTGCTGCCGCGCCAGACACAGATTTCACGCAAGGTGGCCGGTCGCAACGTGGAGGAGCAGGTGCTGGCGGCCAACGTGGACGTGGTTTTCGTGGTGCAGGGACTGGACGACAACTTCAACCTGCGGCGGCTGGAGCGGTTTCTCGTCATGGTGCATGAAGGTGGCGCGCAGCCGGTGATCCTCCTGAACAAGACCGACCTCTGCCCGCACACCGCACAACGGCTGGCGGAAGTGCAGGCCGCCGTGGGCGAGACCCCGGTGCTGGCGGTCTGCGGCCTCACGGGGAGCGGGGTCAAGCGGTTGGGACAGTATATCCACGAAGGCATCACCGTGGTCTTCATCGGCTCCTCGGGCGTGGGCAAATCCACGCTCATCAATCGACTCTTCGGCGAGGAAATGCAGGCCACCCTGCCCGTGCGGGAGACGGATGCGAAGGGCCGACACACGACGACCCGGCGCGAGTTGCTGGTGCTGCCGCAAGGCGGAGTCGTGATGGATACGCCGGGCACGCGGGAGTTTCACCTCTGGCTGGCGGACACTGGCTTGCAGGACACCTTCCCCGAGATTGAGCAAATCGCCCTGCGCTGTCACTTCACCGGCTGCGGCCACACGGTTGAGAAGCAGTGCGCGGTGCGGGCCGCTGTCCAGGCTGGCGAGCTGACGGATGACCGCTACAAAAGCTTCCTCAAACTGCGCGGGGATTTGAGCAAGCTGGAGGCGGCCTCACAGCAGAGCAGGCTGGCGCGCAAAGCCCGCGACCGGGTCGCCCTGCGCGCTTACAACCAGTTCAAGCGCGACCGGCTCGACGAGGACTGAGGCCGCTCAGGCCTCTTTCACGATGGCGAGGAACTGCTTCATCGCCGGGGAGAGCACCTTGTTCTTCTTGAAGAGCGCGGCCAGCGGGCGGTGAAACTCCTGTCCCTCAAAGGACAGTTGGACCAGTGTCTGTTTCGCCACTTCCTGCGCGATGGTCGTCTGCGGGAGGATGGAAATGCCCGCGTCGATCTCGACGGCGCGCTTCACGGTCTCCACGTTGTCGAACTCCATGACGGTCTGCACGGTGACATTGTGCTCCTTGAAGATGCGGTCGATCGCCTTCCGCGTCGGAATGTCCGGCTCGAAGCCGATGAACTTCTGGCCATTGAGCGCCCCCAGAGGCACGGTCTTGAGCTTGGCGAACGGATGCTGCGGATGGCACACGAGCACCATCCGGTCCTTGCGCAACGGCACCACTTCCAGCCGCGGGTCCTTGTTGGGATAGGCTACGAGGCCAAGGTCCACCACGTTGCCGAGCACGTCGTCATACACCTGGTTGGCCCGGCGGTATTCCACGTGGATTTTCACCGTGGGGAAGCCCTTCAGGAATTTCTTCATGTAGGGCGGCAAGTCGTGCAGTCCGATGCTGTAAATGGTGGCCACCCGGATGGTGCCGGAGACGATGTCGCGCACTTCCTGGAACCGGTTCTGCAACTCATCGTAGGTCTGCGTGATGCGCTTGCTGTAGTCGTAGAGAATCTCCCCCTCGCGGGTGAGGCGGAACTTCTTCTTGCTGCGCTCGATGAGCATGGCCTTGAACTGTCGTTCGAGGGCGCTGATCTGCTGGCTGACGGCGGACTGGGTCACCCCGTTGATTTGGGCGGCCTTGGTGAAGCTCTCGGTCTCGGCGAGGTCACAGAAAACCTTGAGGCTGGACATTTGCATGGGCCGATCAAAGACCAAAGGCGTCGGCGCGTCAACTTGTGACGCCGCGCGAGGGCACAGCCTGCGCCCGCGGGCACCAAGGCGCGGCCTTGAATCCGCTTCAGTGCCCGAGTGTTCATGGCGCAACGTGGGACGGTGGACTTCGCGGACGGTGAAGACTCCCACCCGCCTGCCAACGGCTGAGTTTTGCCTTTCATTCGAGCGGTAGCTGGCAATAGATCTCGGTAGCCGCCCGAGAGTTCGGGCCGGCGTAATTAAAAATTGAAAATGAAACCCGCACTCAGACTCCTTCTCGTCCTCGCCACCCTGGCATGGACCGCCAGCCAAGCCTCCGCCGTCCCCGGCCGCGCCGAGGTCATGAAAGTCGTCGGCACTGCCACGGTCAGCAAGGCCACGGGCGGCAGTGCCTCCATCACCCAAGGCATGGTGCTCGGCACCGGCGACACCGTCACCACCGGTCCCGCCTCCACGGTGGATCTTAACCTCGGCCTCAACGGCGATTTCCTGCGCGTGGATCCGGACAGCAGCCTGAAGATTGACAACCTCGACATAGCGAACATTGCGGACCGCACCGTCACCACCCAGCTCAACGTGAACCGGGGCGCCATCACCGGAAACGTCGTCAACAAGCTCACCAAGGCTTCGAAGTATGAAATCAAGTCCGCCAGCGGCGTCGC
>CAIPBN010000673.1 GCA_903863315.1 uncultured Verrucomicrobiota bacterium
CCTGTGCCAGCGGGAGCACAAAGAACTTTGACGGCGACAAGTCGCCTGCGGAAAGCGGGGACGAGTCCCCGCACTCCATAGCGCCCCCTAGCCTCGGTCATTGCGGTGCAGGTGAACACAATTCGCGTCAGCTCCTCCGCTTCGTGTTCATTCGTGTCCATTCGTGGTCGTGTCCTCACCCCGCCGTGCACAGCACCACTTCATCCGGCGTGGTGAGGCCGCGCCGGACCTTGTCCCAGCCATCCTCGCGCAACAGGCGCAAGCCGCCTTGCTTGGCAACGTTGACGATCTGATAGGAAGGCGCGCGTTCGATGATCTTCTCGGAGATGGCGTCGCTCATCACCATGAGTTCGTAGAGACCGCTGCGGCCACGGTAGCCGGTGTTGCGGCAGTTCGGGCAGCCCGTGCCGCGCCAGAGCTTGTCGCCGGGAGCCAACTCAAGATCGCGCGGCAGGTGGGCGCGGTCCGGCTCGTAGTCGGCCTTGCACTTCGGGCAGATGCGGCGCACGAGACGCTGGGCCATCGAGCCGATCATCGTGCTGCTGATCAGGAACGGTTCCACCCCCATGTCAATGAGCCGCATTGGCGCGGACGCGGCGTCATTCGTGTGCAGCGTCGAGAGCACGAGGTGGCCGGTGAGCGCGGCCTGGATGGCGGCGCTGGCGGTTTCCAGATCGCGGATTTCACCGATCATCACCACGTCCGGGTCGTGACGCAGGATGGCGCGCAGGCCCTTCTCGAAGGTCATGCCCACGGCGGCGTTGACCGGGATCTGGTTCACCCCGGTCAGGTTGTATTCCACCGGGTCCTCGACGGTGAGCACCTTGAGGCCGGGGCCAACGATGGCGTTGAGCGCGGCGTAGAGCGTGGTGGTCTTGCCCGCGCCGGTGGGACCGGTGACGAGGAAGATGCCGTGCGGCCGGTCAATGAGGCCCTTGAACAGCCCGAAAGAACGCTCATCCATGCCGAGCTGCGGCAGGGTGAAGAGCACGTTCGCCTTGTCGAGCAGACGCATCACCACGCCCTCGCCGAAGAGCATCGGGATGACGCTCACGCGCACGTCGATCTGCCGGCCACCGACGTTGAACTTGATGCGGCCGTCCTGCGGGATGCGGCGCTCGGCGATGTTGAGATTCGCCAGAATCTTGATGCGGCTGATGATTGCTGCGGCGAAGCGGTGCATCTGCGGCGGCACCGGTGCCTCCTGCAACACGCCGTCAATGCGGTAGCGAATGGCCATGTGGTGCTCGTAAGGCTCCACGTGAATGTCGCTCGCCCGCTCGTTGACGGCTTCGAGGATGATCTCATTGACCAGCTTGATGACGCTGGCCTCCTGCGCGGCTTCGAGCAGATCCTCGCTGCCTTCGAGCACGGCGGCGGGCGCGTCGTCCTCGCCGACCATCTCATCCAGCGTGTCGCCGCCAAGGCCGTAGTGCGTCTTGATGACCTTCTCGATCTCCTCACGCGTGGCGAGCACGGGCTGGATGTTCAAACCAGTGAGCAGGCGCAGATCGTCGAACGCATAGAGATCGAACGGATCACTCGTCGCCACCTGCAAGATGCCGTCCACGCGCCCGACCGGCACGAGCCGCTGACGATAGACCACGCGCGCCGGCAAGGACCGGAGCAGCTCGCCATCGAAGGTGCGGTCCTCCAGCGTGACCAGCGGGAGGTGGAGCTGCTCGCCGAAGACTTCCAGCAACTGCCGCTCCGTGAGCCAGCCTTTCTGGACCACAGCGCGGTCCAGCCGCAGTCCCTCGGTCTGTTGAAGCCCCTGCGCTTCGGCGAGCTGCTCTTCCGTCAGCAAGCGCCGTTTCAACAGGATGTCTGCAATGCTCATGGCTGCGGTGTTGGATTACGCCGATGGGATTCTCTTCATTCTAATCAAATGGCCGGCGAACCCCGCCCACGCGCGGCGAAGCGGAGATTTGTGAGCGACCCACCCGCAACCCGGCGACTGCCAGTCGCCGGCACGAGCTCAACGGCGCACACGTCACTCGATGACCACCACGTCCGCCGCCGCGAGCGTGGGCAGGGTGATGATGACGGTGTCGCCCTCGCGGCGCAGTGGCAGGGAGCCTTTGGTGTAGAAGCATGACCACGCGCGGCGCGCTGAAGGCACGTTGGCGACGCGGATTTCCAAGTTCTTGCGGTTGCCGTCTTTCTGCTGCGCGAGGTTGACCAGCGTCAGCAGCGTGGACTTGGGCGACTTGAGCCGGTTGATGGCCACGCCCCGCACGCTGGCCAGGGTGTCAGGCGTGAGGCCAGCGTGCTTGAGCGGCTCCAGAATCACACTGGCCGCGGTGGCATCGAAGTCCACGGGCTCCACCATCCACGGACTGGTCTGCGAGCCGCCCTTGCCCATCGGGCTGAATGGGATGGCGGGTTGCAAATACGCCTGCCCCGGCAGCGCGCCGAGGTAGAAAGCGCGGCCCTTGCCAGAGGTGTGTGAAATCCAGGCCGGCTGGCCGTTACCGAACTTCCCGAGCACGGTGGCAGCGGCGGCGGGCGTGAACTCCTCGCGGCTGCACAAGGCTTTCACAGTGCGTCCGTCGGCGAGTTTGATCAGGTCC
>CAIPBN010000674.1 GCA_903863315.1 uncultured Verrucomicrobiota bacterium
CTCCGGCCTCGACGCGCCGAAGGACGTGGACCTCGACGTGACCGGCGTGAGCCGCCTGCGCTTGGTCGTGACTGACGCCAACGACGGCAACAAGTTTGATGTCGCCAATTGGCTCGAACCCGTGCTGCGCCGATGAAGGACGTGACCGAGCACAACAGCCAGAGGCAAGCCATTGGCGGCCTCCTGCCCCCATTCCCTCTCTGTGTCCATCGCGTCTCTGTGGTTAAGGATTTGGACCACAGAGACGCGATGGACACAGAGATTCAGTTTAGCCACCAAACCACTGCCCAACCATGAAGCACTCCCTCCTTGCCCTGTTGTCCATCAGTCTCCCCCTCTTCGCCGCCGCCCCCGCTCCCGAGGCTCCCAAGCCCGCCGAGATTTTCAAGACCACCACGCCCGTCATTGTGGACGGCAAACTCGACGAACCCTGCTGGCAAAAGGCCCTACCCGTCTCCGTGGACTTCATCGGCAGCAAGACCGGCATGAAGAGCGACACGGCGCACATGACCGCGAAATACACCTGGGACGACAACTACCTCTACCTCGCCTACGAGACCTTCGACACCAACCTCGTCGCGCTCGCGAAGGATGAAATGCAAGGCCCGCCCACGAACCGCCGGCAGGGCTGCGAGATTCACGACGCGAAGAACACCGGTATCAAGGTGGACGTGGTCGAGTTCTTCCTCTCGTTCGGTGATGAGCACTTCTTCTGGGAAATCCACCAGAACGCGCTGAACCAGTTCAACGACGTGTGGTGTGTTTCGGCGGACCCGGCCTGGCCCGTCAGCAAGACCACGATGTCCATGTATGGCATCCTGTTTCATCACAACGAATGGATTGCCGATGACGGCTCGAACACCGTCGCCATGGCCGTCCAGCTCAAGCCCAAGGCCAACGGCAAGCCCTCAACGGTGAATGACGACAAGGACGTGGACACCGGCTACACCGCCGAAATCCGCCTGCCCCTGCGCTCCATCGGCGTGCCCGCCGATGCCGCGTCGTGGATTGACTCGAAGCTCCCCGACGGCAAGCCCGCGCCGCGCAAGCCCGGCCCGTGGAAGATGGCCGGCAAGACCGTGAGCCTCTTGGCGGTGATGCAGGACGGCGACCTCAAGGAGCGCTACCACCACTCCAGCCCCACGCGGAAGCCCGACTGGTTCCACAAAACCCAGCCCGCCTGGCCGCGCTATCTGTTTGTTGCCCCGTGAAGTGTCGCCCACCCAATCGAATTGCGACGAACACACGCCGCGTGAGGCCGCTTGCCTCCGCCGGCGTCTTGCTCCTGTTCCTGACGGCAGCCGTGCTCAACGCCGCGCCCTCCGATCGCGAGCTGGTGCAGCAGCTTGTCGCGCAGGCCGACGCGGGCGAAACACCCTCTGCCCTCGCCCAATCCATCGGCGAACGCGGCATGACAGCGGCGTCGGTGGCCGCAGAATTTCTCGATGAGCGGAAACCGCGTCGCAGCCAGTTGCTGCTCGAAGCCGTGGCCACGGCCGGCACTTGCCGCCGCTCCCACGCAGAACTGCTGCGGCTCTATCATCCTGCTGCCCACGAATTGTTTCACACAACCAACGGCATTGCCGGACAACGTCGCCTCGCTGTCGCACTGGTCTGGCAGGAATGGCCTGCCGCGTTGCCTGAGGCTCTGATCCGCGCCGCGCCCCTGCCGCTGCTCGACTGGCTGCAAGCCCAGGCCGCCAGCCCCACTCCGTCCCTCGATAAGCTGCGCCAGGTCTGCCAGCCGGTTGGCAACTGGCTGCGGGCAAGGAACGAGCGGCAGCACACTCATGCCTTCCATCAGGCCATCGCCGCGCTCGTCGCGAACCCGGCGATCACGCGCGACTTGCCTGTCCGCACCGCACTGCTCCGCCTCGTGGCAGACGCCAGCGCGACCGGTTCCCTAGACTTCGTGCTGCAACAGCTTCGTCTGTCGCAACCTGAGGTGCGCGCGGATGCGGTCGTGGCACTGGGACACTTGCTGAACCCGCAATCCCATGGCTGCGGACGCGGCTGCGGTCCAGCCGGTCTGGCCGAGTGGAACCGCCTCGCCGCCGCCCGCACCCAGGCGATCGAGGAGTTTGTGCGGCTGGCAGGTGTCGAAAGCGACGTGACCGTGCAGGCCAAGCTGGCCGCCGCCGCCGAAGCATGGCCGGAAGAGGCGCGCGTCGGGCAGGCGATGGTAGAACTCTTCCGCCGCACCAACGACGCCGGCGTGCGCCGGGCGATTTTGTTCTCCGTGGCCGGCACGCGCTGGCCACAGCGGGCAGCGATAATTCTCGCTGGATTCGATGCCCCGGCGGACGGCGTGCTGGGCGTGGCGTTGCAGGCGGTCGCGGCGCATCCGCTGCCTGATCTGGCTCCACGGACGCTGGCGATGCTGGAGGAATTCCGCGACGCGCAGCCGATGCTCATTGATGCCGTCGGCGCGCTCGCGAACCCCAAGGCCACCCCTGCCCTGCTCCGCTGGCTGGAGCGCGAACGCAATGTGGCGGTGCGGCTTAAACTCGCTCTGGCCCTGGAGAAAATCCCCGGTGAAGCCAGCGCCAATGCGCTCGCCGGGATGCTGGCCCGCGAGGCGGAGCCGCTGCTGGGCGAACATTTGTGCCGCATCGCGAGCCGACGTCATCTGCCCGGCGCGGAGGCAACCCTGGCCTCGCTCGCGGAGGATGGCACTGCGCCCATTACGGTCCGCGCCCAGGCGGTTTGGGCGCTGGGCAATTATCCCGAACCGCCCGCCCGCAACTGTCTCGCACGGCTGCGTGAGACACCGGAGAAGTTCTTCCCGGCGACTCTCGGACCGAGCCTCACCGAACAGGCGCAAGTCACCATCGCCCTCACCAGCTTGCGGGCGCACCAATCCGGTGCGGAAGGTGAGATGGCGCGCTGGTTTGCGACCGGTTCACCAGCAGTCCAGCTCACCTGCCTGCTGTCGCTGGCGGAGTTGAAACAGGATGATCGGGTGATCGAACAGGCGTTGCACACTGGGGACTTCGCGGTGCTGCTCGGTGCCGTGAAGGCAGCGGGCGCAACGAACCCCACCAAGTATGTCCCGCACCTTCGCGCACTCCGTGAAGCACCGTTCGTGGCCGCGCTATTGACGTCGGGTCTGGACACTTGGGGCCTGCCAGCGGCGTTCTCGGCCGCGCTGCGAGAAGGAGGGCGACAGTGAAAACCGCCTTGTTCCTTTCGCTGCTGGTGAGCCTCGCCGCTGCCCACGAGTCACCGGTGGATCATGTCGATCGCGAGTTCCGGCTGTGGGTGGCGGAGGGACGGCTGCACTTGAGCTATCGCCTTCAACTGGCGGAACGCGCGGCTCTGCTGCAACTCCACCAGATGGACACGGACGCAGACGGGCGCATCAGTCACGCGGAGCGCGATGCTTATTTCACTACTCAGGCGGAGCGGCTGGGCCGTGGATTCAGGCTGGAACTGGCTGGACGGGCCTTGGCGCTCACTCCTTCCAGTCCAGTGCAGTGCGATGCACGGCTGGGCCAGACTTTCACCTTTCAGACACCGCAGGTTGCACTGGCACCGGGCCGTCATGCCGGACGGTTGGCGGACGCCCACGCCCGGGCCTACCCCGGCCCATTCCGCTGGGTGGACGCGGGCTCCGCTTCCGCAGGTGAAGTGCGCGTGGAACCGGTGTCTGCTGCGACCGATGGCAAACGCCCGACGTGGCTTGCCGTGAAGGCCACCACGCATCCCGACTCGCTCGCGCTGAACTTCGTCGTGGTGATTCCCCAGTGAAACAACATTGATAACCATTTTTTCCAACTCAAACTCATGAACGAACCAACCAAAGCCATGTCCACCAACCCCTCGTCCGGTCTGCCGCCCGCCCTTGAAAACGCCCGCGTTGCCCGCGAGAAGGTCTGCGCGGAATTGCGCAAGGTCATCGTGGGCCAGGAAGAGCTAATCGAGCAGGTGCTCGTAGCAATGTGCGC
The DNA here is from genome assembly GCA_903863315.1 of uncultured Verrucomicrobiota bacterium. Lineage (GTDB taxonomy): Bacteria > Verrucomicrobiota > Verrucomicrobiia > Limisphaerales > SXTU01 > SXTU01. Next base: position 3,948 of record CAIPBN010000674.1, read on the forward strand.
CGGCGGCCACGTCCTGCTGGTGGGCGTCCCCGGTCTGGCCAAGACGCTGCTCGTCAGCACGCTCGCCAAGACGCTCTCGATGAATTTCAAGCGCATCCAGTTCACGCCCGACATGATGCCCAGCGACATCACCGGCACGGAGATTTTGGAGGAGGACCACACCACGGGGCGCAAGCAGTTCGTGTTCGTGCAGGGGCCGGTTTTCACCAACCTGCTGCTGGCGGACGAGGTGAACCGCACGCCGCCCAAGACCCAGGCCGCGTTGCTCGAGGCGATGCAGGAGAAGAACGTCACCGTCGGGAAGAAGACCTACAAGCTGGAGGAGCCTTTCATGGTGATGGCGACCCAGAACCCCATCGAGCAGGAAGGCACCTACCCGCTGCCCGAAGCGCAGCTCGACCGCTTCATGTTCAACCTCTACGTGGACTACCCCACGGACACGGAACTCCAGACCATCATCAAGAACACCACGGCGGGCGCGCTGGCGACTCCGGACGCAGTGCTGACCGGCCAGGACGTCCTCGCCCTGCGCGCAGCCGTGCGGCAGGTGCCCATCAGCGACCATGTGCTGAACTACATCGTGCGCATCGTCACCGCCACGCACCCGAACAAGGAAACCGCCCCGGACATCTCGAAGAAATACCTCGCGTGGGGCGCCGGCCCGCGGGCCGGCCAATATCTCGCCCTGGGGGCCAAGAGCCGGGCGCTGTTGCGCGGCAACTTGCAGGCCACGGTGGAGGACGTCCGGGCCGTTGCGCGTGCAGTGCTGCGCCATCGCATCTACACCAACTTCACCGCCCAGGCTGAAGGCGTGGATGCCGACGAGATGATCGTGCGGCTGCTCAAACTCGTTCCCGAGAACGCGGCATAGCAGCGCCGTCATCACTTGAGGTTCACCGGCCGGCCACAGGTTGATAGAGGCAGGCGTTGATCACCACCGCGTGTTCTCACGGGGTGGCAGAGGTGTCTGCCGACGTGCAGTTTTCCGCCTTTCGCCTTGCCAACCATTCCCAAGCGCCACGAAATGGCCGGGCGATGCCCCCGCCGCTCCCAGCCGAACCAAAGCGCCCCGCCGTCCGGCTGACCAACGTCACCAAGACCTTCGGCCAGCACACGGCGGTCAACCAGCTCTCGCTCGAAGTCCCAGCCGGCTGCACCTACGGCTTCATCGGCCCCAACGGCTCCGGCAAGACCACGACCATCCGCACCATCCTGCACATCTTCCACCCTGACTCCGGCGAGGTGGAAGTGCTCGGCGAGCGCAGCACGCGCGCGGCTAACGACCGCATCGGCTACCTGCCCGAAGAGCGCGGCCTCTACAAGAAGATGACCGTCCGCCGCGTCCTTGCCTATTACGCCGCACTCAAGGGCATGAAGCGCGCGGACGCCGCCGGGGAGATTCGGAAGTGGCTCTCCAAAATGGGGCTCACCGAGTGGGCCGACAAGAAAGTCGAGGCGCTCTCCAAGGGCATGGCGCAGAAGATCCAGTTCATCGCCGCCGTCGTCGCCCGGCCCGAGTTGCTCATTCTTGACGAACCTTTCTCCGGACTCGACCCAGTCAATCTGGAAGTCATCCGCTCCGCCATCCTGGAACTTCGCGCGGCGGGCACAACCGTCATCTTCAGCACACACGACATGGCGATGGCCGAGACGATGTGCGACTTCATCTTCATGATTTACCGGGGCAACAAGGTGCTCGATGGCACCTTGGCCTCGATTCAGCAGAGCTTCGGCGAGGATACGATTCGCGTGAGCACGTCCGGTGGTGCGGAACTTCTGCGCAGCTTGCCCAGCGTGGAGTTGGTGCGCGACCTCGGCCAGTTGCAGGAACTCCGGCACCCCGACCCGCAAGCGCTCCTGCGCGAACTCACATCGCGCACCACCGTCCGCCACTTCGAGGTCTGCAAGCCCTCCCTTCACGACATCTTCATCCGCATCGCGAAGCCGGACTTGCAGGAAATCGAAACGTCCAAAACACAGACGGCGGCGTAAGGTTTATCGCGTCAGACATGAAACGATTATCCATACTTGCGGGTGTCTTACTGGTTGGTTTTTCGCTTGGTCTCGTCGTCACAGTCCCGCGTAAGGTCGGGATTTCAGAGGTGGCTGTCACTAAGCAGGTGATTGACGGACAAGATGCGGTCCTCGTGGATAGCCCAGAGCATCCACCTTGGGCGCAGCAGCATCTCACCTCGGTTGAGTTTGATGAACAGCAGAAGACGATTTCCATATTGCGATATGCAGTCACAATCAATCCGGCCTTCGGACGAGGCATTTATTCGCGGTGGCCGATAGTTATCAGGAATGGTTTGCTGCCCGGTGATTACACTCTCCAAGTTTGGGAGGGAGAGCGATTTGATCCGGTTGGCAGAGTCATTGTGGCAGGCAAGAAGATTGAGTATGTGCCACGCAAAGATACGCCCTAATAAGCGCGCCACACTGGATCCCTCATGAACAAAATCTGGCGCGTCGCCTTCACCGAATACCTCAATGCCGTCCGCAGCAAGGCATTCATCCTCGGCGTGCTGGCACTGCCACTCATCATGGCCATCTCGGTCGGTGTGCAGCTCTACGCGCAGAAGAAGACCGACCTCACCCCGCGCCGTTTCGCGGTGCTCGACCGCTCCGGCCAGCTCTATCCATCCCTTGCGGCCAGCGCCAGGGCACGCAACGAATCGCTCCGCACGAACAACGCCTCGGTCTCGGTCGAGATGAAGGGCCAGCGGCTGAAGATGGACCTGCCCATGCAGCCAGAGTTTGTGCCCGAGGAGTTCAAATTCGCTGGCGACGACTGGAAGGCCGCTGAACTCCAGCTTTCCGAACGCGTGCGACGCAAACAGCTCTTTGCCTTCGTCATCATCGGCCAAAACATCCTCTCCCCCAACGCCACGAACCACACCGAGCTGCTCTACCACACCGAGACGCCGACATTTCAAGAGCTGCCAGCCTGGATCGACAGCACGCTTAATGCGGAAATCCGCGAGCGCCGGTTCACCGCCGCCGGCGTGGACAGCAAGCAGATCCGCCAGCTCTCCCGACCGGTGCCGCTGCAACGTCTAGGCCTCGCGGAAAAGAAGACTTCCGGCGAAGTCGTAGCCGCCAAACGCGAAAACCCCATCGCCACCCACGCCGTGCCCATCGGCGCGATGATGCTGCTCTTCATGACGGTGATGAGCAGCGCGCCCTCGCTGCTCAACACCGTGCTCGAGGAGAAGATGCAGAAGATCTCCGAGGTCCTGATCTCGAGCGTGTCCCCCTTCCAGCTCATGCTCGGCAAGCTCTTCGGCACCGTGCTGGTCTCGCTCACGCTCTCGACCATTTACCTCGGCGGCGTCTCGTGGATGCTCTGGAAGTTCGGCCAGCTCGGCAACGTGCCCGGCCACCTCTTCGCGTGGTTCTTCCTCTTCCAGCTCCTCGCGCTGCTGATGTTCGGATCGCTCTTCATCGCCGTCGGCGCGGCCTGCTCGGAAATCCGCGACGCGCAGAACCTCATGTTCCCGGTGATGATGGTGGTGGTGATCCCCATGCTCACATGGATGGCCGTGCTGCAATCTCCCGCCAGCCCGTTCTCCCGCGCCCTCTCGCTGTTCCCCCCCGCCACGCCGATGATCATGTTCCTCCGCATCGCGATCCCGCCCGGCGTGCCCGCGTGGGAAATCGCCCTTGGCCTCGTGCTCACTACGCTCTTCATGCTCGGCTGCGTGTGGGCCAGCGCGAAAATCTTCCGCCTAGGCATTCTCTCGCAAGGCCAGACGCCCAGCATCCCGAAGCTGGTGGCGTGGGTGTTCTCGAAGTGATCAAGGCCCGTGCAGGCCTTGCAAACACGCGATTAAAGCCAGTTCGCGAGTCGGCTACTGCGGCAGGTGCAGTTGCACCACGCCGCTGCGGCTTTGTCCCAGGAAGTAGCCGGAGGTCCAGCCTACCTTGGGCAGGAACGCGCCGCGGAAGGCGGTTTCCTGACGGGTCGCTGGGTGCGTGAAGGTGCCCTCGACAAAACCGGTTTCCGGACGGAGCTGCCAGCGGAAGTTTTGCAACGTCTCAAAGGCAGGTGAGGCGGCAGTCAGCGCTCCCCCGGCTCCCAGGATGATTTTGTCAAGGTTGCCACCGCTCAACATGCCGGCCGTGTCGCGACCACCGGTGGTGGCCCCGCCAACGGGCGCATACGCGCTGCCGAACAAGTGCCGCCGCGTGGAGAAGCCCGACGGATAGTAGCGATCCTGCGGTGACAACGGCTTGTGCCAGATGACCTCGCCGAAGGCATCCAGCCGGGACTGGTTCGTGACCGTGATCCAGCCGAGCAGCATGCCACGTCCACCCGCGAGCGGAACGTGCAGCGGCCACAGCCCCGAGCGGCCCATGAACGCCTCGTGCCGGACCGCCGTGCCGTCCGGCAGCTCCCCGGCGAACTTCACGCGTCCGGCCGCATCCACGGTGATCTCGCCAAAGCCATCGCCCCCGGGC